>JAIMAL010000008.1 GCA_023511995.1 Burkholderiales bacterium | reverse complement strand
TTGATGGGGCAAAATGCTCGCACATTCTGACCCACCTACCCGTTAATCAAAATTGCACTTCAAACTTGAATCCGCGTACTTTGTTTTTGCTGGGATATATCCTTATTTGTTCAAGAAAACGATACTTGCCTTCCCTATTGGCGGTGCTGATGTCAAATTCAACCCGGATCAGTCAGATACAGAAACACTTTGGCTTCGGCGCTTTCTGGTGTTGGTCTACTCGGCTTTCTATTTGTGGGTCTTTTGGGCATCGTGATCGCACTCCGTTTCGAGTTTGCAGCACGGAGTGAAGCGGACGGCCACATCCTGTCTTGTGACATGTCCCTCACTCGACTCGATGATTCGGCTTACCGTCGCAGGGTGGCCGCGATGTGTAAAACGGGGTCAGGCCTTTAGTTTGTAGTCAACCCCAACCGCGCCAGCCTCCTCGCCGCCGGCCGCGATGTGGCGATCTCCGCCGCCAGTTCGACAACCTGGCCGGCCAGACCGTGGACTACGGCAACGTCTGGGCCGGCGGCGGCAACCACCAGCTCAAAGCCTTCGGCAACGCCTCGGCTACGGTGCAGGCGGGCGGCAACGTCGTCATCACTGCGGGCAGCCAAACCAACACCGGCCTGATCCAGGCCAATGCCGTGTATCTCGGCGGCAACCTCGTCAACGGCATCACCGACTACCTTGTTGCGACCCCCGCGCCGAGCGCCGGCGTATAGATCTCCCCGGTCGGCCGGCGCCGCACGAAGACGGTGTTCTCCGGCTGACCGGCGCCGATCTTGGCGCGGATGATGTGCCGGCCGCGCGGCGTGCAGTAGCTCCCACTCAGCTCGCCTGGGCCATTGGCCGCCGTGGACACCGGGTAGCGCCGGATCACGCACCCTTCGTCGTCGAGCAAATCGAGCATCTGGGTTTCGATGTTGATCCTAATTTTCATCGGCCACCGGCTTCTTACGCCGCTCCGCAAAAAACCGCGAGAGCATGGCCCCGCAATCCTCCGCCAACACGCCGTTGACCACTTCCGTGTGATGGTTCAGCCGCTTCTCGGCGAACAGATCCACAATGCTGCCATGGGCGCCGGTCTTGGGGTCGCGCGCCCCGTACACCACCCGCGCGATGCGCGCGTGCATGATCGCCCCGGCGCACATGACACAGGGCTCGATGGTGACATAGAGATCGCAGCCGATCAGGCGGTAGTTGCCCAGGCGCTCTGCCGCGTCGCGCAGCGCCTGAATCTCGGCATGGGCGGACGGGTCGTGGCCGGAGATGGGCTGATTGAAGCCACGGCCGATGATCTCGCCATCTTTCACCACCACGGCGCCCACGGGCACCTCGCCGGCCTCCCAGGCCTGCTGGGCCTGCTCCAGCGCGGCGCGCATGTAGGTTTCGTCGTTCATGGCTGACGTCTTCATCACAGGTGGAAATGGCTGATTGGGCGCGCAGCCGTAACGCGGGAAAATGGTCAGTTGATCATCCGGTATACGATCGGCCGTCCACCATCGAGCGATTCCAGTAGATAGCCGGAATCGCCAGTCTGAAAGGCGGCATAACAACCACTGTCGGGATAGGTCACGAATGACCAGTCCATGCAGATCTTGCCGGCATCCGGCTCCAATCGTAGCCTGCCGTCGCCGAATTTCACGTTGCATCCCGGGCAATAACGTCGAACCCAGCCGCCGTTTTCCAACACCTTCAAGGTAAAGGCCTGCCCTTGCTCGTTTGCCTGAATCTCGCGCCCCGGCTTGAATTGCGCAAGCATTTCGTCGCGGTCCAGTTTTCGCCGCGACTTGGTAGCGGGTGCCTCAGGGATCTCCGAAGGCGCATCCGGCTTAACTTTCGGACTTGGCTTGATGTCCGCCGGCTGGGCAGCCAAGCTGGCGAGCGCTTCGCTGCCGCGCTTGCGCAGCTCCGCGATATAGTCCGCCGGAATCGCAAAATTGAGCCCCAGTCCACCATCCTTGAATCCCGAACTGGTGATGCCGATCAACCGTCCCTGATCGTCGAACAGGCCGCCGCCGCTGGATCCATGGGTGATGGCAGCGGAGATTTGAATCCGCTTGTTGCCTTCAGTGCCCCGCAGCGCAGAAAACAATCCTTCATTGAAGGTCAATTCCAAGCCCTCAGGGTTGCCCAAGGTATAGACGCGCTGCCCGATGCGCAGATTTGCCATTGTTCCCATCTTGACCGGCGGCGCTTTGAGGGCCGGTACCTTGATTTGGCAAAGATCCCGTTCGACGTCGGGATACTGAAGTTGAGCTTGAAGGTACTCCTGCCCGTGCTTCACGCTGATCGACTTCGCCTTTTTCAATACATGACAATTCGTGACAACGGTTTCCGGTGCCACCACCACGCCGCTCCCCTGATTGAAGCCACGCTCTGAAGTCGGCGCCACGATGAGCACGATGCTGGGGGAAACCATCTCGAATATCTTGTCAGGTTCGATGGCATGGGCCAGGTTGGCCCATGTCGCGACGGCCAGAATCGCCGCACGGAAAAATTTTGGCTTGCGCATCCTCATTTCAACCGGCGCCATCTGTCGTCATTTTTGCGGCAGCACGCCCTGCAAATCGTTCAAACCCTTTGCCGGGTCCCGTTTTGCCGGCAGCAGATCTCTTAGATCTTCGAGATCGCGCTTGGGGTCGCGTTCAGACTTGGCTGACGCCGCCGGTTGCGGCACCTTGGCGCCATTGGCCATGGCAAGCAGTTTGCATTCCATCACACCTGCACGGCCGGTCGCCTCGTCAACCTGATGCAACTGACTCCGTGCCATGAAAAGACCCATCTTTATCTCTTGCCACACGTAATAATTTTTGCCGGGCGCGGCGTCGATTTCTATCGTAGACACGTTCTCTGCGTGCGAGGACAACTGGTGCCGCCCCGGGCTTACTTCCCACAGGAAGAAAGTCTTGGAGCCGGTCTGTCCGGCCATTTGGCCGTCCAGTGAAACGGATATGGGAATGGCCGCCCCAAATACCTCATTTCGATAGAGATAGATCAAGGCCTTGTCGGGACGTACTGGGAATCGCTTGGCGCTCTCATCATCCTGCAGTGACGCCATGGGCATGCTGGCGCAACCCGCAACCAGCGAAAACACCAACGCCATTGCGGCGTAGCGCAGCAGATTTCCAATATTCATGATCCCCTCCCGAGCCTTCCAAGGGCCCATTGCTCCTCGCCTGGCACACGCCATCCTACTACGAGCAATTTAGGAAGGAAATGGCAAATGACGGCCGAAGAAGATTCGCGCTCCTGGGGTCTCCACGTCATGCCGGCCCAGGTCAGACGCCCACCCCGGCCCCGTCCGTTTCCAGCCTTCGCCATGGCGCACCACCTCGTACTTGGCCCAGCGCGCGAATTCGGCGCGGGTGGCGACGCCGGTATCCCGCGAGCGGGTGCCGGCCACGATCTTGTAGATGACCTTGTCCTTGTCCGGATCCTCGCTGCGGGACTCGTCCACCACTTCCCGCACCTGCCACTCCTCGCCCTGTTCGCCATTGCTGTAGGCCCTGCCGATCCGGATATCGGTCACCGCGAGATGCCGATGCCGCGCCTGCCCGGTGGCGAGCGTGTAGATCCGCAGCAGGTCCTCCTCGCTCACGTCCACGAAAGAGTCCAGCTGACTCAAGGCATAGACGAAATCCGCATGCTCAATGGGGCTGTAGGACTCCGGCGGTGCAGGAACCTTCGCCTTCGCCAGACGGCCCAGGTAGGCCGGGTAGCGCCGCCAGGCAAAGGGATAATTGAACAGCACCGTGATCGTCAGGATGACCGCGACATTGAGCGCAACGGGCGTCAGGAGGTATTCATACTCCAGCGCGTGCACCGCGGGCCCGCCGATCACCGCCGACAGCGCCGTCGCGCCGCCGGGCGGATGGATGCAGCGCAGGTAATACATGGCCCCCACCGCCAGCCCCACCGCGAGGCTAGCCGCGAGCAGCGGGTTGCCGACTAGCGCGCGCAGCTCACGCCGATCACGCCCGACACCAGATGGCCGCCAATGAGCGCCCAGGGCTGGGACAGCGGACCGTGGGGCACGGCGAACAGCAGCACCGCCGAAGCGCCCATCGAGGCGACGATGAGCCGCGCGCCTGCGTCTCCGACAAAGGCATGGCTCACGACGAGGATGCCGAAGATGGCCGCCACGCCGCCCGCGGCCGAAACGACCTTTTTGCGGTGGCTCGCCACGCCGCCCTCGATGCCGAGCAGCGCGCGCCAGCGCTGCGAGAAAGTTTCAGACATTGCCTATCCTTGCTTGGCCGTGTTGTGATGGAGTGGGATTGTAGCCAGGGAAATGCTGCAAAAGCACCACCGGCCTTCTGGGGAAGCTCAGCAAAAGCCCCGCATTCCGGCGAAAGCCGGAATCCAGGGTATCAAAACGCGCATCGAATCAACACCCAACTGGATACCGGTTTCCGCCGGTAGGACGCCGGCGGCACTTTTGCAGCGGTTTCCTAGCGGTCGATGGGGCTGACCACGCCGCGGCCTCCGCGGTTGAGGACATGGGTATAGATCATGGTCGTGCTCACATCACTGTGCCCGAGCAATTATTGAACCGTTCTAATGTCGTACCCCGCCTCCAGCAAATGCGTGGCAAATGAATGCCGCAAGGTATGCGTCGAGGCAGGCTTGGTGATCCGCGACTCCGTCACCGCCCGCTTGATCGCGCGCTGCAACGACTGCTCATAAATATGATGGCGGCGCTTGAGCCCGCTGCGCGGATCGACAGAGACACTCGGCGCGGGAAATACCCAGAACCAAGCCCATGAGGTAATCCCCCCGCAAAAAGATAGCGAACAGAAGTAGAATTTTCTCATTACGAGGAGATTCTGCATGAAGAAGTCGAAATTCACGGACAGCCAGATCATGGCAGCGCTCAAGCGCGTCGAAGGGGGGCTGGGGGTACCGGAGCTGTGCCGGGAGATGGGCAGCAGCTCGGCGACGTTTGACAAATGGCGGGCCAAGTATGGCGGCATGGACACCTCCATGATGGCCCGGATGAAGGAATTGGAACAGGAGAACGCCCGGCTCAAGAAGAGGTATGCCGAGGAACGGCTGAAGGCCGAGATCCTCAAGGAGGCCATGGCAAAAAAGTGGTAAGGCCATCTCAGCGCCGCGAGATGGCCCAATGCGCCGTGGCGCAGCGGGGCGTATCCATCCGCCTGGCCTGCGAGCTGTTTACCGTGAGCGTGACCTGTTATCGGTACGTGGCCAAGCGACGGGCCGAGAACGAGGAAATTGCCGACTGGCTGATCCGGCTGACCGACAACCAGCGCACCTGGGGTTTTGGCTTGTGCTCCCTGTATCTGCGCAATGTGAAGGGCTTTGCCTGGAATCACAAGCGGGTCTACCGGATCTATCGTGAGTTGGAGTTGAACCTGCGGATCAAGCCCAGGAAACGCCTGCAACGGGAGAAGCCCGAGCCGCTCGCGGTGCCCGAGACGATCAACCAGGTCTGGTCGATGGACTTCATGCACGATCAGCTGGTCGATGGCCGGAACTTCCGGCTGTTCAATGTCATCGATGACTTCAATCGAGAGGCGCTGGGGATCGAGGTCGACTTCTCGCTGCCCTCGGAGCGCATCATCCGGGTGCTGGAGAGAATCATCGAGTGGCGCGGGAGGCCGGATGCGATCCGCTGCGACAATGGGCCGGAGAACATCAGCGGCTTGATCCAGGCTTGGGCCGAACGTTCAGGCATTCGGATGGACTATATCTAGCCCGGCAAGCCGCAACAGAATGCCTACGTCGAGCGGTTCAACCGCACGGTGCGCTATGAATGGCTGTCGCAATACTACTGGGAGAATCTGGACGAAGTACGTCTATTCGCCACACAGTGGATGTACCACTACAATCATCACCGCCCGAACATGGCCTTGGGCAGCTTCACCCCGAAACAGCGGCTGGCCATGGCCGCATAGTTCTACTTCTGGATGCCGCTAAAAGCGGGGGGATTACCCCGTGGCCTCCCTTGAGCCACTCTGGCTGCCCGGATTTGACCGGATATTATGCTGGGGAGCTATACCGATACATCACTGCCTGCGTCAGCTTCGAACAACCACGGCCAGGGCGCATAATCACAGTTCCTTACGCCCGGGAGCTCGTTTTGAGTTCTACTTGGCATGAAACCGCGTCTGATGGTTCGAGTGTGACTTTAATCCGTCAATTCCCCAGCAGGCTGATTGTTGCTTTACGCAATAAAAATGGACAAGAAGAGGCGAAATCGGAGATACGCTTGGATACACCCATGACGGGATGTCGCGATGGCGCCCTTATACTTCGCTACGAACGCAGAATTGATCCCGTAGAGGGGAGTGCTGCTAGCATCGAGTGGGGTGAGGAAGAGATTAGGCGATTGGATGATGGGTCACTGCAGTTCGCCAGCCGCGGGGCCTATCAAACCTTTGGGGGCTTGACGGGCATTCCGGGACGGACCAAGTGGTATCTTCCGACTGACCCAGTGCCTTACACCCCATCGAAAACGTTTTTGCCGAAAATCCTTGGTGAGCAGCAGAAGTAACGCCGTCATAGCATAGCGCGTATAAAGCGGTTCTGGAGCCAACGGCGCGCTTGGCGGGTGACCTTCACTACGCAGCGCCTACCGCGCACCCCGTATCAACCTTTACCCATGACGCATATTTGCACGACTTGACAGACCCAACTGGTGACGGGCCGTTTACGCCGGCCAGGCCACGCCCAGCTCCCGTTGCGCCCACTTTGCAAGATGCGTGGGATCGAGATGATGGTTCTGGGCGCCGCGGCTTGCGATTTTCACGGCTCCCATATAGGCCGCGAGACGTCCGGTTTGTTCCCAGGACAGACCCCGGGCCAGGCCATAGAGGAGCCCCGCGCGATAGGCATCGCCGCAGCCGGTGGGGTCCACCACTGCCGCCGGCGCCACACAGGGGATCTCCAGGCGCCTGCCCTCGGCGAAGATGAGGGAGCCTTTGGCGCCGAGGGTCACGATCAGGGCCTTCACCCGTTCGGCCAGCGCCGCAAGGGCGAGCCCCGTGCGTTCCTGCATCAGCTCTGCCTCGTAATCGTTGAGGGTGACGTAGTCCGCGAGCTCCACGAGATGCAAAAGCTCCCGCCCGTCGAAGAGGGGCATGGCCTGGCCGGGATCGAAAATGAAGGGGATGCCCGCGGCGTGGAATTCTTCTGCGTGGCGCAGCATGCCTTCACGTCCGTCCGGGGCGACGATCCCGAGGGCGATGTCTTTTGCCTCGTGCACGCTGTTTTCGTGGGAGAAATTCATCGCCCCGGGGTGGAAGGCGGTGATCTGGTTGTCGTCCAGATCGGTGGTGATGAAGGCCTGCGCCGTGTAGGTGTCGGGAATGGCGCGCACGTGCTCGGCCGAAAGTCCCAGGGCCCGCAGCCTTTCTCCATAGGGGGCGAAGTCCTCGCCCACGGCGGCCATGATCACCGGCTCCCCGCCCAGCAGTTTCAAATTGTAGGCGATGTTGCCGGCGCAGCCACCAAACTCCCGGCGCATGTCCGGCACGAGGAAGGAGACATTCAGGATGTGAATCTTGTCCGGCAGGATGTGATTGCGGAAGCGGTCATGGAACACCATGATGTGGTCGTAGGCGAGGGAGCCGCAAATGAGGGTGCGCATCGTGTTTCGTTCGGCGGGGAAGTGGGTCAGCGGCGAAGTGTAGCGCATTCCCTGTCATGGAAAAATCACGCCTTGTTCATCGTTTTTTCCATGGCGGCGGCCACACTGGCCGGCAATGAAACGATGGCCCCTCTTCTGCTGGCTTCTGCCCCTCATCGGCCATAGCCCGGAAGCTCTCGCCTGGGGACTCGCCACCCATCTTTACTTCGCCCAACTGCTCCTGTGGGCCGTGCCCCTTGCGGATCCGAAGCTTCGGCGGGCCGTGCGGCGGCTGCCCCGACTGCTCCTCGCCGGCGCCTGCCTGCCGGACCTGGCCCTCGTGGCGGGGCGCGGCAGCGGCGACCGCTTCCGGACGAGCCACGACTGGGCGCAGGCGCAGCAGCTGCTTGACCATGCCGGCGACGAGGAGGAACGGGCGCTCGCCGTGGGTTATTGCTGCCATCTCTTCGTCGATGTCATCGCCCACAACCATTTCGTGCCCGCCCACGAGGCGATGTGGCTCAAGGTGCCCGTGCTCACCCATGCCCTGGCCGAATGGGTGATGGATGCGCACGTGGGCCGGCAGTTGTTCGCTAGCCCACCGCAACTCATGCAGGAGGAGGCGCAGCGGCTCATACCCTTCGTTGCCCGTCACTTCGGCTGCCAGCCGGCGACGGCATGCATCCTGCTGCGGCGGCTTACACGCGCCACGCGCCTCCTCTACGGCAGTGGCCTGCACCGGGGCCTGCGCGGTGCGGCCCGGCTCCTCGACCGGCACCTCATCCGCCGTTGCGACCATTACGTGGCCCAGACCACCGACCGGTTGTCCCAGATCAACCGCCTGTTTGCTGGCGAGGCACCCCGCTGGCGCGCCGATCTGCCCTGTCCGGAACACACGGCCTATCTTTCGGCGCTCAGCGGCGAGAGGCTGCGCGGCCTGCTGCCTCTGCCCGGCAATCTGTTTGGCTGAGGAACCCCTCCGCTTCAGCGTGGGCCTGCGCGGGGCGCCTGTTCAGCCGGATCTCTTCGTAGAAGCCCATGAGCCGCGCGGTGGTCTCCGCCGCCGTCCACTGCCGCACGTATTCACGGCCGGCAGCGGCGAGCCTTTGCCGCTCCGGCGCATTCTCGAGCAGTGCCGCCACCCGGTCGGCGAAGTCGTCGGGGTCGTCACGGGCGATCCTGGTGCCTTGCCCTTCCTGCAGGACATCGGCGGTACCCATCACCGCCAGGGCCACCACCGGCAGGCCCATGGCCATGGCCTCCAGCAGAACCAGGCCCTGGGTTTCCGTGCGCGAGGCGAAAACGAAGAGATCGGCGGCGCGGTAGCAGTCGAGGAGGGTGGAGCGGCGGTCCAGGTAACCGACGAAGCAGACATGGGCAGTCAGCCCCAAGGACGCTGCCTGGCGTTCCAGGCTGGCCTGCGCCGGGCCCTCGCCGGCGATCACCAGCAGCACGTCGGGATGGCGGGCGCGCAGCCGCGCCAGCATGTCCAGCAGAAAGCCGATGTTCTTCTCGTGGGCGACCCGTCCCACATAGAGCAGGAGCGGTCGTTTGGGGTCGATGCCGTGGCGGGCGCGGAAGCGGGCACCGTCCCCTTGGGTGAAATCGGCGGGCTCGATGCCCGTGGGGATGACGGCGGCGGGGGTGGTGACCCCATAGGCGCGCAGACGCGCCAGGATGGCAGAGGAAGGGACGACGATGCCATCCGCCTCGCCACACTGGCTGCGGGAAAAGGCCCGCGCCACCCACCGCATCAGGGAGCGGGGCGCGACGGGAAGGTAGTGAAAGAGATATTCCTCGAAGAAGGTGTGATAGGTCTCCACCAGGGGCACGCCGAGACGCCGCGCGAGCCGTCTACCCGCGTAGTGGGCGAGAAAGGGGGTGTGCACGTGCACCAGATCGAAGCCGGTGCCAACGAGCTCCGGGGTGAGGTGGTGGAGGCTGCGCCAGGACATCATGCGGTCTTCCGGGTCGCACCACACCACGCGGGAGCGGATACGGTAGAGGGGGCCCAGATCCCCGCTTTCGCCGCAGGCGCCGTAATCGGGGGCGATCAGGGTGACCTCATGGCCGCTGCGGCGAAGTTCCCGGCGCAGGGTGAGAATGGCCGTGGACACACCGTTGATGCGGGGGAAATAGACATCGGACACCATCAGGATGCGCATCGCCGCCTGCCCCTCAGAAGAGGAGGAAGGAGAGCGTGGCCAGTCCCCAGCCCAGCGCGGCTCCGGCGACCACGTCCGTGGGGTAGTGCAGGCCCAGGAGTACCCGGGAAAGGGCGACAAGCAGGGTGAAGGGCACGAGCAGAGGGCTCAGCCAGGGAAAATGAGCAAGGGCGACGACGGTGAAGGCCACCGCGTGCAGGGTGTGGCCGGAGGGGAAACTGAACTCGTCCAGAGGGTCAGTGCCGCGCAGGATGGCCGGTTCCAGATCACAGGGGCGGGGCCGCAGGGTGCGCTGCTTGAGCAGCCGGTACACCACCAGTCCGGCCAGCCCGACGCCGATCATGTGCAGCACCCCCGGCAAGGCACCCGGCACGAAAGCGAGCAGCGCCAGCATCAGGGCATACCAGAACACGCCATCCCCCAGGCGGCTGATGACGCGGAAGAAGCGGCGCACCACCGGCCGGTGCGCCAGCCGGTTGAGGCGCAGGCAAAGCCGCACGTCACAGGCGTTGAGACGGGTGAGCAGGGGATGCGAGGGCGTTTGCATGGGGCCTCCTTTCCTGTTCCAGAAGCACACGCATGAGCAGGGCTTCGAAGCGGTCCAGCACACAGGACCAGTCCATCGCAGCGGCGCGACGGCGCGCGGCCCGACCCAGGGTGCGCGCCCATTCCAGATCGGCCAGCTTGGCCGCTTCGCTGACGAAATCCTCGGTGGCGGCGAAGGGGGCGAGCAGCCCGTTTTCCCCATGGGTGATGAGCTCGTGGGCGCCGGCGTAGTCGTAGGCGAGCACCGCCAGACCGCTGGCCATGGCTTCCAGGGTGACGTTGCCAAAGGTCTCGGTGAGGCTGGGAAAGAGAAAGATGTCGGCGGAGGCATAGTGGGCGGCGAGCTCCTCCCCGCGGCGCGTGCCGGCGAACACCGCGTCCGGCCGCAGCCGCTTGAGCTCATTGCACATCGGCCCATCGCCCACCAGCACCAGACGGGCGTCGGGGCGGCGGGCGCGCAGCGCGCTGAAGGCGCGCAGCAGCTCGAGGAGGTTTTTTTCTGGTGCCAGCCGCCCCACATAAAGCACCACCGGCGTGTACGGCCCCGCGCCCCAGTGGGCGCGCAGGGTGGCGTCGCGCCGCTGCGGGTTGAAGAGGCGCGTGTCCACGCCCCGGCTCAAGACCTCCAGGTGGCGAAAGCCCTGGGCGGCGAGCTGCCGCCGCAGCGTGTCCGTGGGCACCAGGGTGAGGGCGGTGCGGTTGTGGAAGAAACGCAGATAGCCGGCGATGGCGCCGGACAACCAGCCAAGCCCATAGTGGGCGCTGTAGGCGTGGAAATTGGTGTGGAAGGCCGAGGTCACCGGCAGGCCCATGCGGCGTGCCATGGTCAACGCCGACAGACCCAGCGGCCCTTCCGTCACCACGTGCACCAGGTCAGGCCGCCTTTCGCGAAAGGCGCGGGCAAGCGCTCCGCCCGCGGGCAGGCCCATGCGCAGCCCAGGATAGCGGGGAAGGGGCAGGCCCCGGACAAGCAGCGTTGGCCGCGCGGGGTCGGCGGCACAATCGGCCGCACCCTGACGGGGACGGATGAGGAACACCCTGTGCCCGCGCCGCTCCATGGCTTCCACCAGGCGTCCGACGGTCATGGCCACCCCGTTCACCTCCGGGGGAAAGGTTTCCGTGACCAAAGCCAGTTCCAGGGGGCCTCGCCGCAGCGCCGCCCCCTCCCCCGTCAAAGCCGATGGTGACGCGTCCATGGACAGCCATCCTCACCCGGCCATGCAACAGCCGTGTGACAGGGGGATGACCGTGGGATGACGCCCCCCGGCGGCGGCCTTGAAAATTCCCCGTCATGACCCATATTGAGGATTGGAGGCCGGAACCCGGCGTTCCGGCAGTGGAACATCAACGAACCAAAAAGGAGAGTCCCATGGCAAACATCACCCGTTACGATCCCTTCAACCTGGACAGCGTCTTCGACGACTTCTTCAAAGGCTTCCTGGTGCGGCCGATGACCCTGGAAGGCATGCCCAAGGCGCCGGAGATCAAGATGGACGTGACCGAGAATGACAAGGCCTACACGGTGAAGGCGGAGATTCCGGGCGTGAAGAAGGAAGACATCCACGTCACCATCGACGGCAATACGGTGTCCATCAGCGCGGAAGTGAAGAAGGAGTCCGAGGAGAAAGAGGGCGAGAAGGTGCTGCGTTCCGAGCGTTACTATGGTCGGGTGGCGCGTTCCTTCAGCCTCGGCTCCGACATCGACGAGGCCAATGCCAGCGCCCGCTACGAAAACGGTGTGCTGGAGCTCGTCCTGCCGAAGAAAGCGGCGAGCACGGCGAGGCGCCTCACCATCAGCTAAACGGGTGGGCAGACGGCGCAAAGGGCGGTGCGAGGCAATCGCACCGCCCTTTTTCATGGCGGTCGCGCCCGGTAGAATGGCGGCCGCACCCCACACCACGGGAGAGACCATGACCGACACGCCTTCCACCGCCGCCCTCAAGGCCGCGCTTTTGTCCGAGGCCCTGCCTTTCATCCAGCGTTTCTTTGACAAGACCGTCGTCATCAAATACGGCGGCAACGCGATGACCGAGGAGAGGCTCAAGGAAAGCTTCGCTCGCGACGTGGTGCTGCTCAAGCTGGTGGGCATCAATCCGGTGATCGTCCATGGTGGCGGCCCGCAGATCGGCGACATGCTCAAACGCCTGGGCAAACAAAGCGAGTTCGTCCAGGGCATGCGGGTCACCGATGCCGAGACCATGGACGTGGTGGAAATGGTGCTGGGGGGTCTCGTCAACAAAAGCATCGTCAATCTCATCAACCGCCATGGGGGCAAGGCGGTGGGGCTCACCGGCAAGGATGGCTCAATGATCCGCGCCCGCCGCATGCGCCTGCCCAGCCAGGAAAAAGCCGGTGAGTTCGTCGATATCGGCCAGGTGGGCGAGGTGGCGGCCATCGATCCCGCCCTGGTCAGCCTGCTCGACAGCCAGGATTTCATCCCGGTCATCGCGCCCATCGGCGTCGGCGAGGATGGCGCCGCCTACAACATCAATGCCGATCTGGTGGCGGGGAAGCTGGCGGAGACGCTGCGGGCGGAAAAGCTCGTGCTCATGACCAACACCGCCGGCGTGCTGGACAAGGAAGGCCGGCTTTTGACCGAGCTCAATGCCGAACAGGTGCATGCCCTCATCGCGGATGGCACCATCTCCGGCGGCATGCTGCCCAAGGTGAACTGCGCCCTGGAGGCAGTGCGCAATGGTGTCAAGGCGAGCCACATCATCGACGGGCGGGTGGAACATGCCCTGCTGCTGGAAATTCTCACCAGCGAGGGGGTGGGCACGCTGATCAGGCGTTCCTGATGCAGGGCAGCCCCCTCTGGGTGTTCGATCTGGACAACACGCTGCACGACGCGACACCCCACATCTTCCCCCACATCAACCGGGCCATGACGCGGTACCTCATGGAGCATCTGGCCCTCGACGAGGCGGGGGCCAATGCCCTGCGCCAGCACTACTGGCAACGGTACGGCGCCACGCTGCTCGGGCTGGTGCGCCACCACGGCACCGACTGGCGCCATTTCCTCTGGCACACCCACCAGTTTCCAGAACTCAAGAGCATGCTCGTTTGGGAGCGGGGTCTGCGGCACATGCTGCAGCATCTGCCCGGCCGCAAGGTGGTGTTTTCCAACGCCCCGGCCCATTATTCCCGCGCCGTGCTGCGCCTTCTGGGCATACTCGACCTCTTTGTCAGCGTCTATTCCGTGGAACACACGCGGCTTAGGCCCAAGCCGGCGGCGTTCGGTTTCCAGCGCATCCTGCGGGAGGAGCGGGTGGCGCCCGGCCGCGCCATCATGGTGGAAGACAGCCTCGCCAACCTGCGCACGGCGCGCCGGCTGGGCATGAAGACGGTCTGGGTGAGTCGCGCCCGCAAAAGCCCGCCCTTCGTCGATGTCCGCGTGCGCTCGGTGTTGCAACTGCCCCGTGTGCTCAATAAGCTAACGGTCACAACGAATCGCGGCCCGCAATCATGAAAGCGTGTGGGCCATGGGCGTCCGTCATGCCCGCCCCCGCGGGCTTTTGCGAGGGGCGGCCGAAGGCCGGGTGAGGGAAGCGCGGGGCGAGCCCACCCTTCGTGTTTTTTCCGGGGGCGGCGCGGCCGTGGCCCGCGCATCGACGGCGCCGCGGCTTCGTTTCGACGCAGTGCAAATCCGGGAGGAGGCCATGCCTGTCAGACCAGGCCAGAGAAAAGAACAGATCCTGCAGACGCTGGCGGAGATGCTGGAAAGCCCGCAGCCGGAGCGCATCACCACCGCCGCGCTCGCCGCCCGTCTCGACGTATCCGAGGCGGCGCTCTACCGCCACTTCGCCAGCAAGGCGCAGATGTTCGAGGGACTCATCGAGTTCATCGAATCCACCCTCTTCGGCCTCATCAACAAAATTCTGGCGGAGGAAACACGCGGCGTGGCCCAGATCAATGGCATCGTCTCCGTCTGTCTGGGGTTTGCCGCCAAGAATCCCGGCATGTCACGGGTGCTCATCGGCGATGCCCTGGTCCACGAGAATGAGCGCCTGCAGGCGCGCATCAACCAACTGGTGGACCGCCTGGAGGCGACCCTGCGCCAATGTCTGCGCGTGGCCGCCACCCAGCAGGAGCTGCATGGCGACACCGATGCCAACGCAGTGGCCAACCTGCTCGTCGCCTTCATCCTCGGCCGCTGGCATCAGTTCGCGAAAAGCGGCTTCCGCCGTTCTCCCCTCGATCATCTCGAGGGACAGAAACGCTTCCTCCTCGGCGCCCTCTGACCGTAGCCCGCTACGGGCATTGCGGGGCGGTGGTCCTCAAGCTTTTCTCCGCCGGGACGTTATCGCCGGTAGGAGGCTTTCCATCATGGCCCCCGCCATGATCGTTTTCCCCCTCCCTTTTGCCAGGGGGAGAGGTGAGACGGTGTTTCTCTTCTGCAAGCGGCTGAGGGAGGAGGACAGGGAAACCTTCGCGATTTTTCACCTTGAGCGACAGGAGGCGCCATGCGCAGCAAGACCGTAGCCATCAAGCCGGCCACCTGGCTTTCCCTCTTTCTCGTGGGCATCGTCATCGTCTGGGCGGGCTTGGGCGATCGCCTGCCCGAACCGGCGGACAGCCAGAGCGGTAAGCCAAGCGTCCACCGGTAGGCCTGCCGCACCGGCAAAACATCGGTTGCACCGCCGGGCGTCTTTCTTTGTTTTCAGGAGGCGACGGCTGCAGCAGCGCGACCGCAGACCGCACAGGCGGGGTCCCGCGGCACCTCGAGCCGACGCCAGCTCATGTCCAGGGCATTGATGAGGAGAAGCCGGCCGGTGAGGGGCGTGCCGCAGCCGGCCAGCAGTTTGAGGGCCTCCGCCGCCTGGATGGTGCCGACGATGCCCACCAGGGGCGAAAACACGCCATTTTCCGCACAGCGCATTTCGTCCGCCTCTCCCGTGTCCGGAAAGAGGCAGTGGTAGCAGGGGCTGGTGCCGCGCCCCGGCTGGAAGACCGCCACCTGCCCGTCGAAGCGCACCGCCGCGCCAGAGACCAGGGGTTTTGCCGCCGCCACACAGGCGCGGTTGATGGCGTGGCGGGTGGCGAAGTTGTCGCTCGCATCCACCACCACATCGGCTTGCGCCACCAGTTGTGCAAGCTCCGCCCCCTCCACCCGGCGGGGAATGGCCCGCGCCTGAAGTTCCGGATTCAGGCGCTGGGCGCGCAGCAGCGCCGATTCCGCCTTGTTGCGGCCCAGCGCATCCTGGTCATGGGCGATTTGCCGTTGCAGATTGGTGAGGTCCACGGCATCACCGTCGCAGACGGTGAGACGACCCACGCCGGCGGCGGCGAGATAGAGGATGATCGGGGAGCCGAGACCCCCGGCACCCACCACCAGGGCGTGGCTGCCAAGGAGGCGCTCCTGCCCTTCGATGCCCACTTCGTTGAGCATGATGTGGCGGCTGAAGCGCAGAAGCTGGGCGTCATCCATGGGCTAAGGATCGCGCGGCTAGCGGTAGGCGCGCCATTCTTCCGGTGTATCGTCCCGGTCGCCGTGGGGATGGCGCTGCCAGCTTTCGGCGAAGATGCGTTTGGAAAGCTGGTCCCGGGGCGGGGGCGCCAGGTGGGCGCAGAGATTGGCCTCGCAATAGTAGATAAGGGCGCGGCGGATTTTGGCGAGCAGGCTGTTGTCGAGATGGAAGCCTTCCGCGGCGAGCGCCTTTTCCACTTTCTCCAGGGTGTAGTTGGGCAGCTCGTAGCGCACGAGCAGGGTTCGCCCGTCGAGCTTTTCCAACACCACCAGATGGGGTAGACCGTCGAGGAGGCGCGCCGCCTCATCCGCCTGATTGGGGGGCAGCGCCGCGAAGGTGAGTTGCCGGGTCTTGAAGGCTCCCTGCATGAAGGCACTCCGGATGGCCGCGATGTGCCGGCTACGCCTCAAGCATAGCGCGGCAGGCGTCTTTTGCAAGCGTTCCCTTGAGCTCCCGCACCGTCCGGAATGGTGAGACGGTGATCCGCCCTGAGGCTTTCCATCCCTGCCCCCTCCCGCAAGCGGGAAGGGGAGGGCAAAGACCCTTCCCCTCGTTTGCCGTCAGCGGCGCTGCAGGATCTGGATGCCCTTGAGCAGGTTCACCGCCTGGTTGAGCTGGTAATCAGTGCGCGGGGCGATGTCGCCCGGTTCAGGCTTGTCCTCCTTGCCCTTCTCCGGCTTCGGCGCCTGCAGCCGGATGGGGGCCGGCGCGGGTTTGGCCTCGGGTTCCTTGTCATTGGCGAGATGGCGCTCCAGATCGGCCTCGCGCACCCCCATCGCCTGTTTGTCGGCCTCGCTCACCACCGCCTCCTCGACGACGATGTCCGGCGTGATGCCCTTGGCCTGGATGGAGTTGCCGCTGGGCGTGTAATAGCGCGCCGTGGTGAGCTTGATGGCGGTGCCATTGGCCAGAGGCAGGATGGTCTGCACCGAACCCTTGCCGAAGGTCTGGGTGCCGAGGATGATGGCGCGGCGATGATCCTGCAGGGCGCCGGCGACGATCTCAGAAGCCGAGGCGGAGCCGCCATTGACCAGCACGATCATGGGCACGCTCTTTGCCCAGCCCGGGAGGTTTTTCATGTAATCGTCCTGGTTGGGGCGCAGATAGAACTCGCGGCTCGCCGTCAGGCGCATCTTGGCATCCTGGGTGCGGCCGTCGGTGTAGACCACCAGCACGTCCTTGGGCAGGAAGGCCGTCGCCACGGCGACTGCGCCGTTGAGCAGACCGCCCGGATTGTTGCGCAGATCAAGCACCAGGCCCTTGAGGGCCTCCTTGTTCTGTTTGTTGAGGCCATCCAGTGCCTTCACCAGATCCTCGCCGGTGTGATCCTGGAACTGGGTGATGCGCACGAAGCCATAGCCCGGCTCCAAAAGCTTCCACTTGACGCTCTTGATCTGGATCACCGCGCGGGTGAGGGTGATCACCAGGGGTTTGGGCTCACCCTTGCGCAGGATGGTCAGCGTGATGCGCGTGCCCGGTTTGCCCCGCATGCGCTTGACGGCATCGTTGAGGGTCATGCCTTTGACCGGTGTGTCGTCCAGCTTGATGATGAGGTCGCCGGCCTTGATGCCGGCCTGGAAGGCGGGCGTATCCTCGATGGGGGAAATGACTTTGACGAAGCCATCCTCCATGCCCACCTCGATACCGAGCCCGCCGAACTGACCCTGGGTGGAGACCTGCAGGTCTTTGAAGGCATCGGCGTCCAGGTAGGCGGAATGGGGGTCAAGGCCGGAGAGCATGCCATTGATGGCCGAAGTGATGAGCTTCTTGTCCTCGACCGGCTCCACGTAGTCGCTCTTGATCTTGCCGAACACCTCGGCGAAGGTGCGCAGCTCCTCCACCGGCAGGGGGCCGGCGCGGTCCTTGTCGGCGATGGCGGAGTAATTCAGGCTCACCCCCACGCCGATGAGGATGCCCAAAACGATGAGCCCAAGATGGTGCAGTCTGCTGCGCATATTCAGTTCGACTCCGGGTTTTCGATGGGGTGGAAGGTTCAACGCCGCCCCACCCATTGCAGCGGGTCCACGGGTTTGCCCTGGAACCGGACTTCGAAGTATAAACCGCTTTCGCCCTGGCCGCCGCTGTCGCCGGTGGCGCTCACAACTTCCCCCGCCACCACCTTCTCCCCCACCTGCTTGTAGATGGAGTGGTTGTGGCCATAGAGGCTCATGTAGCCGTCGCCGTGGTCAATGATGAGCAGGTTGCCAAACCCCCGCAGCCAGTCGGCGAAGACCACGCGGCCGGCGGCCAGGGCTTTCACCGGGCTGCCCTCGGGCGCGCGGATGAAAACGCCCTTCCAGGGAATACCCGTCTCCGCCCGGGGCGCGCCGAAGCGGTTGGTGATCTCGCCTTTGACCGGCAGGGCGAGGCTTCCCTTTAGGCGGGCAAATTCGCCGCTATCCATCGCGGTGCCGCCTTCCGCCTTGGGCGGGCGGGATTTCGCCCGCGCTTTTTCCGCCATGGCCCGGGTGAGTCGCTCGATCAGGCGGGTGAGCCGTTTTTCGTCCTGGGTGAGGCGTTCCACCTGCTGCCGGCGGGCGGCGATTTCCTTTTCCAGACGGGCGAGTGTCGCCCGCCGTTTCAACGCTTCCTTTTCCAGCGCCTGCCGTTCGGTCTCCCGTTCCCGGGTGAGCCGCGCCAGGGTTTCGCTACGGGCGCGGGTTTCCCGCTCCAGGACTTCCGCTGCGGCGAGATCGGCGCGCAGTCTGGCGATGAGTTCGGCGCGGGCGCGGGCGAGGTAGGTGGCGTAGGTGAGATCCCGGGCGATCTGGTTGGGGTCCTGCTGATTGAGCAGAAGTCGCAGACCATCCGGCGCCCCGGCTTCGTATTGGCTGAGAAGGAGCCGGGCGAGCTCGCTTTGCTGGGCCTCGATGCGCGCCTTGAGGGCGGTGGATTCCCGGCGGCTTGCGGCGAGCTCCTGGTTGACGGTCGCCAGCTCTTCGTTGAGCTCACGCAGCCGGCGGTTGATTTCGCTGATGGCACGTTCGGAGGCACGCAACTCGTCCAGCACGTCGGCCTTGTTGCCTTCGGCGCTTTCGATCTCATTGCGCAGGCGGTCGATCTGTTGGCGCAGCGCCTTGAGCTCCCGCGCCTTGTCGGCGGCCGGGTCGGCACCCAGGGCGGGAAGGGCGAGCCAAAGAAGGAGAAGGGCACGCAGCAGGGCGCCCGCTGGCCTCATGCGTCCATGAACTCGATCAGCGGATGCCCGGTCATTTCCGAGGGCTGCGGCAGGCCCATCATGCGCAGGAGGGTGGGGGCGACGTCTTCCAGGGCGCCGGTGTCGGCCAGCCGGGCACGCCGCCGGCCGATGTAGATGAGGGGGACCAGGCTCATGGTGTGGGCGGTGTGGGCCTGCCGGGTGGTTTCGTCGAGCATGCGTTCGGCGTTGCCATGATCGGCGGTGATGAGCACCTCACCCCCGCGGGCAAGCTGGGCGTCCACCGCCCGCCCCAGACAGGTGTCGATGGTCTCGATGGCCTTGATGGCGGCGCCCAGATTGCCGGTGTGGCCCACCATGTCCGCATTGGCGTAGTTGCAGATGATGGCATCGTATTTGCCACTCTGGATGGCGGCGACCAGACGGTCGGTGACCTCCGGCGCGCTCATCTCGGGCTTCTGGTCATAGGTGGCCACGTCGGGGGAGGGCACCAGGATGCGGTCTTCCCCCGGATAGACGCGCTCCTGCCCGCCATTGAAGAAAAAGGTCACGTGGGCGTATTTCTCCGTCTCGGCGATGCGCAACTGTTTCAGACCGAGGCTGGCGATGTATTCGCCGAAGCCATTGCGCAACTGCTCCGGGGGAAAGGCCACGGGCACGTCGAAGTCGTCGCTGTAGCCGGTGAGGGTGACGATGGCGCCCAGGCGGGGCCGGTATTCCCGCTCGAAGCCGTCGAAGTCGTCTTCGACGAAGGTGCGGGTGAGCTGCCGCGCGCGGTCGGAACGGAAATTCATGAACACCACCGCGTCGCCGTCTTCCATGCGCACCGGCTTCTCCCCGGGGGGGACGATGGCGGTGGCTTTGACGAATTCGTCCGTCTCGCCCCGCTCGTAGGCCATCTGCAGCCCCTCCAGGGCGCTTGGCGCCGTGTACTCGGCCTTGCCCTGGGTGAGCAGGTCATAGGCGGCCTTCACCCGCTGCCAGCGGCGATCGCGGTCCATGGGATAGTAGCGGCCGATGAGGGAAACGATGCGGCCGGTGCCCAGTTCGCGGATTTTCTGCTCCAGTTTCATGATGGACGGCCCCGCGCTCTTGGGAGGGGTGTCGCGGCCGTCGGTGAAGACATGCAGCCAGACCTTTTTCAACCCGCGTCGCGCGGCAAGTTCCAGCATGGCGTGGATGTGCCGTTCGTGGCTGTGCACGCCCCCTTCGGAAAGGAGCCCCAGGATGTGCAGCGCGCGGTCATGGGCCTTGGCGGTTTCCACTGCCTGCACCAGCGCCGGGTTGTCGAAGAAATGCCCGGAATCGATGGCGCGGTTGATGCGGGTGAATTCCTGATAGACGACTCTTCCGGCACCCAGATTGAGGTGCCCCACCTCGGAATTGCCCATCTGCCCTGCGGGGAGCCCCACGGCGGCTTCCGAGGCGTGGATGAGGGTGTGGGGATAATGGATCCAGAACTTTTCCCAGTTGGGTTTTTTGGCCTGGAAGATGGCATTGTCGGCGCCATTGGCGCGGCAACCGAAACCATCGAGGATGATGAGGAGGACGGGCGTGACTTTCATGCGCAAGGGGATGTGTTCCTGATTGTGTGTGTGAAATGCTTGCGTTATTTTAGTATATTTCGATAATCGTCACAGCATCGCAGGCGATCCGGAGCCAAGGCTCAAAGCTCGAGTGCCGAGCGAATCGCGGCGCGAGGCGTGAGACACTGGCAGGGCTTGAGGTGGCGCTTTCACTTTCAGCGGAGTCCCATGGCATGACGGCATCGGTACCCTTCGA
Organism: Burkholderiales bacterium; assembly: GCA_023511995.1. NCBI lineage: Bacteria > Pseudomonadati > Pseudomonadota > Betaproteobacteria > Burkholderiales > Burkholderiales bacterium. Next base: position 83,728 of record JAIMAL010000008.1, on the reverse strand, counting down.
CACGGAACGCGTGGAATTGATCGACAAGGACGAGCACATCGAACAGGCCTCGCGGGCGATGAAGGCCATGTCCCATCCCCTGCGCCTGAAAATCCTCTGTGTGCTCGGCGACCGGGAGCTGCCCGTGCAGGAAATCGTGGATTTGGTGGGCACCTCCCAGAGCAACATCTCCCAGCACCTGGCCATCCTCCGCGACAAGGGGGTGTTGCGTACCCGCAAGGACGCCAACCGCGTCTATTACCGTGTGGGGGACACCCGCACCCTCAAGCTCATCAGCATGATGCGGGATGTGTTTTGCGGCTTTGCGAAGTGACGGAGGGCGGGCCCGGCGACGGGCCCGCAGCTTTCGCGGCAGCGCCCCTTCCGTGAAATATTAGAGTCTGCTAATATAGCCTTTTTGGGAGCGCCCATGGCAAAGCGCCTCTTTCTGGCCCTCTTTTTCCTGCTTTGGCTGCCCGCAGCCCTGGCCGCCCTGCCTTTTCCGGTGGGGCAGGTGGAATTCCGCGAGGTGGACGAAACCTATGCCGCCGAAGGGCTGGTGGAGGCGGTGCGGCAGTCCACTGTCTCCGCCCAGATCACCGGCCGCATCGTCGAGCTCAATTTTGACGTGGGCGATTATGTGCGGCAGGGCCAGGTCATCGCCCGCATCGACGAGAGCGTGGTGGGCGCCCAGGCGGCGGGCAGCGAGGCGCAGGTGGCGCAGGCGCGGGCGCTGTTGGAAAACGCCAAGGCCAACTACGAGCGCGCGCAGCGGCTGTTCGAGCAGAAATTCATCAGCCAGGCGGCGCTGGACAAGGCGCTGGCGGATTACAAGGCCGCCCAGGCGCAGGCCACCGCCGCCCTGGCAGGGGCCGGCGCGGCAGGCGCCACCCGGCGTTTCGCCACCCTGGTGGCGCCCTACAGCGGCGTGGTCTCCGCCCGCCACGTGGAGCTGGGGGAGATGGCCTTGCCAGGCAAGCCCATCATGACCGGCTTCGATCCCAAGGACCTGCGGGTCGAGGTGTCGATCCCGGAATACAAGGTCGGCAGCGTGCGGGCCTTTTCCCGGGCCATAGTGGAGATCCCCGCCATCCGCAAATGGGTGAAGGCGAAAGAGGTCATCATCCTGCCGGTGGCGGATGCCCGCACCCACACCACCCGCGTGCGGCTCCTGCTGCCGCCGGACTCGCGGGAAATCTACCCCGGCATGTTCGCCCGTGCCCATTTCACCGTGGGCCGGGCGAAGAAGCTTCTGCTGCCGACACAGGCGGTGCTGCGCCGCAGCGAGCTCGCCGCTGTTTATGTGGTCGGCGAGCAGGACCGCCTGAGCCTGCGCCAGGTCCGCCTCGGCGAGCCGGTGGGGGAGGGGGCCGTGGAGGTGCTGGCCGGCGTGATGCCGGGGGAGCGGGTGGCCCTCGACCCCATTGGGGCCGGCATTTATCTCAAATCCCAGGCCGCAAAACGCAAGGAGTGAGGGCGCAGGGGTCGCGCAGCGCGTGATTCCATCGCTTCCCTAACGACCATGGGTATTTCCGGACGCATCGCCAGAACCTTCCTCACCTCGCAGCTTACGCCCCTCATCGCGCTGATGGCGGCGCTCATGGGGCTGTTTGCCATCCTGGTCACGCCGCGGGAGGAGGAACCGCAAATCAACGTGACCATGGCCAATGTGTTCATCCCCTTTCCCGGGGCCTCGGCCAAGGACGTGGAGAGCTTGGTGGCAACGCCGGCGGAACAGGTGCTGTCGCAGATTTCCGGCATCGAGCACGTCTATTCGGTTTCGCGGCCGGGGATGGCCATCCTCACCGTGCAGTACAAGGTGGGGGAGGACCGCATCGCCGCCCTAGTGCGCCTCTATGACACCATCCAGGCAAACCGTGACTGGGTCTCCCCCAATCTGGGAGTGGGGGAACCCATCATCAAACCGGTGGGGATCGACGATGTGCCCATCGTCAGTCTCACCCTGTGGACCGACGATCCCCAGCGGGCTGCTTTCGACCTGGCCAAGGTCGCCCACGCCGCCGAAATCGAACTCAAACGCATCCCGGGCACGCGGGAGGTGAAGACCATCGGCGGGCCGGGGCACATGGTGCGGGTGATCATGGATGCCGACCGCATGAATGCGCACCGCGTCTCGGCCCAGGACATCCGCGATGCGCTCAAGCTCAGTAACGCCTCCCAGCCTTCCGGCAGTCTCGTCAGCCAAAACCAGGAAATCCTGGTGCAGACCGGCACTTTCCTCTCCAGCGCCCGCGATGTGAAGAGCCTGGTGGTGGGCGTGCACGACAGCAAGCCGGTCTTCCTCGAGGACGTGGCCACGGTGGTGGATGGCCCGGATCAACCGTCCCGCTATGTGTGGCTGGGCACCGGCCCCGCGGCCGCCGACAAGGGGATCGAGGGACGGGGCGAATTCCCCGCCGTCACCCTCGCCGTGTCGAAAAAACCCGGGGAGAACGCGGTGGACATTGCCGACCGGGTGATTGCGCGCATGGAAAGCCTCAAGGGCACGGTCATTCCGGAAGGGGTGCAGGTGACGGTCACCCGCAACTATGGGCTGACCGCCAACGACAAGTCCAAGCAGCTCATCAAGAAGCTCCTCTTTGCCACCGTCTCGGTGGTCGCCCTGGTGTTCTTCGCCCTCGGCCGCCGCGAGGCGCTGATCGTGGGCGTGGCGGTGCTGCTCACGCTGGCCGCCACCCTTTTCGCTTCCTGGGCCTGGGGTTTCACCCTCAACCGGGTGTCGCTGTTCGCCCTCATTTTCTCCATCGGCATCCTGGTGGACGATGCCATCGTGGTGGTGGAAAACATCCACCGCCGGCGCCTGCTGGAACCGGACAAAAGCCTGCTCGAGGTGATCCCGGAAGCGGTGGACGAAGTGGGTGGACCCACCATTCTCGCCACGCTGACGGTGATTGCCGCTCTCCTGCCCATGGCCTTCGTCACCGGCCTCATGGGGCCGTACATGAGCCCCATCCCCATCAACGCCAGCATCGGCATGCTCATTTCCCTCGCGGTGGCCTTCATCGTCACGCCCTGGCTCACCCTCAAGGTGCTGGGGGCACACGCCCCCGCCTCGCATTCCCCCACACCCGTGGAAGCCCGTTTCACCGCCTGGTTCGAGGCGCGTCTTATGCCCTTCCTCAACGGGGCGGCAGGGGCGCCGCGCCGCCGGATGCTCCTCATTGGCGTTTTGGTGGCCATCGTCCTTTCGGTGTCGCTTGCCGTCTTCAAGCTGGTGATCCTGAAGATGCTGCCCTTCGACAACAAGTCGGAATTCCAGGTGGTGGTGGATATGCCGGTGGGCACGCCGCTGGAGCGGACCGCAGCGGTGCTGCACGACATCGGCGCCTACCTATCCACCGTGCCGGAGGTGACGGATTACCAGGCTTATGTGGGCACCGCCTCCCCCATCAACTTCAACGGCCTGGTGCGCCAGTACTATCTGCGTTCGGGGCCGGAGGTGGGGGACATCCAGGTCAATCTGCAGGACAAGCACCGGCGCAGCCGTAAATCCCACGAGATCGCCACCAGCGTGCACGATGCCATCCAGAAAATCGCCGCCCGCCATGGTGCCACCGTGAAAATCGTCGAGGTGCCGCCGGGGCCGCCGGTGCTCTCGCCCATCGTCGCCGAAGTCTATGGCCCCGATTACGGCGGCCAGATGGCGGTGGCCAAACGGGTGCGCGCCGCCTTCGAGAAAACGCCGGACATCACCAGCATCGACGACAGCGTGGACGAGGATGCGCCCAAGCTGCTTTTGCGCGTGCTGCAGAACAAGGCGGCGCTGATGGGGGTGGCGCAGGAAGACGTGGTGGCGGTAATGAAGATGGGGCTCGCAGGGGAGAACGTCACCCCCATCCATTCCGGTGACAGCAAGTTCGAGATTCCCGTGCGCATCACCCTGCCCCCGGAGCGGCAGCATAACCTGGACGAGCTGTTGAAGCTTGCCGTGCGGGCGCGGGATGGCACCCTGGTGCCCCTGTCGGAGCTGGTGGAGGTGGTGCCCAGTGAACGGGAAAAAATCATCTACCACAAGGACCTGCTGCCCGTGGTCTACGTGGTGGGGGACATGATGGGCCGCATCGACAGCCCCCTCTACGGCCTCTTTGCCATCAAGTCGGCGCTCACCGGGATCAGACTGCCCGAGGGCGGGGAACTTGAGCATTATTTCATCCGCCAGCCCCCTGACCCCTATGCCGGCTATGCAGTGAAATGGGATGGGGAATGGCAGGTCACCTATGAGACCTTCCGCGACATGGGCATCGCCTACGCGGTGGGCCTCATCCTCATCTATCTCCTGGTGGTGGCCCAGTTCGGTTCCTACCTGGTGCCCCTCATCATCATGGCGCCCATTCCCCTTACCATCATCGGTGTCATGCCGGGGCATGCTTTGCTTCAGGCCCAGTTCACCGCCACCTCCATGATCGGCATGATCGCGCTCGCCGGCATCATCGTGCGCAATTCCATTCTGCTGGTGGATTTCGTCAACATGCACGTGGCCCAGGGCATGGATTTGCAGAAGGCGGTCATTCTTTCCGGCGCCACGCGCGCCAAGCCCATCATCCTCACCGGGCTGGCGGCCATGCTGGGCGCCTTCTTCATCCTCGATGATCCCATCTTCAACGGTCTGGCCATCGCCCTCATCTTCGGCGTGTTCGTCTCCACGCTGCTGACGCTGGCGGTCATTCCGGTGTTGTATTACGTCATGCTGTACAGGAAATCCTCATCAGGTAAAGGAGCGTGAAAATGACCATCAATCGCTGGGTACGTGTCATCGCCGGTTTCTTCATCATGCTGTCCCTTTTCCTCGCCCACGCCACCGGCCAGGCGGACCTCAGCCGGGTAAGCTGGCTGTGGTTTACGGCCTTCGTCGGCTTCAACCTGTTCCAGAGCGGTTTCACCCGCTTCTGCCCCATGGATAAAATCCTCAAGGCGCTGGGGGTGAAGGAAGGCGAGTGCGCCTGAACGGGTTTTGACCAAGGACGAGCCAAGTGGAATTCGTGCGCCAGAATCTGCTGCTCATCATCGTCGCGGTGGTGAGCGGCCTCATGTTGATCGTGCCCATGCTGCGGGGCGGGCGCGGCAGGCGGGTGGAGCCCCAGGAGGCCGTGCTCAAGATGAATCATGAAGATGCCATCGTGCTCGACGTGCGCGAGGCGGCAGAGTACGCGCAAGGGCACATCCCTCGGGCGCGGCACATTCCCCTGGGCGAGCTTTCCCGCCGCATCGGTGAGCTGGAGAAGTTCAAGGACAAGCCCATCATCGTCGCCTGCCGCAGCGGCCATCGTTCCGCCGGTGCCTGCGGCATCCTCGCCAAGCATGGTTTTGGCAACGTCTACAACCTCGCTGGCGGCATGATCGCCTGGGAGGCCGCCAACTTGCCCGTGGAGAAATGATCATGGCCAAAGTCATCATGTATTGCACCGCCGTCTGTCCCTATTGCAACATGGCGGAGCGGCTGCTCACCCGCAAAGGGGTGACGCAGATCGAGAAAATCCGCGTCGATCTCGATCCGGCCAGGCGCGAGGAAATGATGGCGCGTACCGGTCGCCGCACGGTGCCGCAAATCTACATCGGCGACTATCACGTGGGTGGGTTCGACGACCTTTCCGCCCTCGACCAGGAAGGCAAGCTGGACGCGCTGCTCGCCGGATGAAAGCCTTGGGCGGGGCCTCGTGTACAATTGCCCCATTTTCGGAAGGGAGCATCCATGAGCGAGCAGCAGCCCGTCTTCACCATCGAGAAGATCTACCTCAAGGATCTCTCGGTGGAAGTCCCCCATGCACCGGCCATCTTCCTCGAGCGTGAGGCGCCGAAGGTGGAGGTCAATCTCAATACCGAGGGCGGCTCCATCGGTGAGGACATCTATCAGGTGCTGCTCACCGTCACCGTCTCGGCCTCCGTCGGCGAGCGCACCCTGTTCCTGGTGGAAGCCGCTCAAGGCGGCATTTTCCGCATCGCCGGCGTGCCGGCCGAGCAGATGGAGCTCGTGCTTTCCATCACCTGTCCCAACCTGCTTTTCCCCTACGTGCGGGAAACGGTGTCGGACGCGGTCAGTCGCGCGGGCTTCCTGCCCCTTTATCTCAACCCGGTCAACTTTGAGGCCCTCTACGCCCAGCGCATGCAGCAGGCGGTCGCGGCGCAGGGCGCCCAACCCAACTGACATGGGGCTTCGGCGCGGGCTCTTCATCGCCCTTGCCGCCGTGGCGCTGCCGGCCGGCGCCCTGGAGTACCGGTCGGTGGCGGTGGAGGCGGCCATTCTCTACGATGCGCCCTCCACCAAGGCGCGCCGCATCGCCATTCTCTCCCGCTATTACCCGGTGGAGGTGGTGGTCACCCTGGACAAGTGGCTGAAGGTGCGCGATGCCACCGGGGCGCTCGCCTGGGTGGAGGCGGCGAGGCTCACCGAGCGGCGCATGGTCCTCGTCACCGCGCCGGAGGTGGAGGTGCGCCAGGCGCCCGCCGCCGATGCACCCGTCGTCTTCCGCGCGGAAAAGGATGTGGCGCTGGAGCTCGTCGAATTCGCCGGCCAGGGCTGGTTGCGGGTGCGCCACCGGGATGGCCAGTCCGGCTACCTCCGCATCGATCAGGTGTGGGGGGCGTGAAGAGGGCTGACCGATGAGGATCGCCATCATCGGTGCGGGGGCGTGGGGTACGGCGCTCGCCCTCACCCTTTGCCGCAGTCATGAAATCACCCTGTGGGCGCGCGACCCGGCGCATGTGGCGGAGATGGCCCGCACACGCCGCAATGCGCGCCATCTGCCGGGTTTCGAGCTGCCGCCCTCGGTTCGCCTGGAAGCGGCCCTCGACCGGGCCATCGACGGCGCCGGGCTGGTGCTGGTGGCCGTGCCCACGGCGGGCTTCCGCGCCACCCTGCGCCAGCTTACCGCCTGTGATATCCGCGTCCCGGTGATCTGGGCGGCCAAGGGTTTCGAGCCTGAGACCGCCAAGCTGCTGCACGAAGTGGCGGAGGAGGAATTGCCGGGGGCCCTGGAACGGGGTGTTTTGTCCGGTCCCAGTTTTGCCCACGAAGTGGCACAGGGGTTGCCCTGCGCCCTCACCTTCGCCGCGCGGGAAGGGGATTTTGCCCGCCATGTCGCGGTGACCCTCAACCACAACCGCATGCGCGTCTATTCCAGTACCGACGTGATCGGCGTCGAGTTGGGGGGAGCGGTGAAGAATGTCATGGCCATCGCGGCAGGCATCTCGGATGGCATGGGGTTCGGCCACAACGCCCGCGCCGCCCTCATCACGCGGGGGCTCGCCGAAATGACGCGGCTGGGGTTGTGTCTCGGCGGCCGTCTGGAAACCTTCATGGGGCTTACCGGCGTGGGCGATCTCATCCTCACCTGCACCGGTGACCTCTCCCGCAACCGCACCGTGGGCAAGGAACTCGCGCGGGGCCGCAGCCTGCCCGACATCCTGCGCGGGCTTACGGCCACCGCGGAGGGCGTGCACACCTGTGCCGAAGTGCTGAAAAAGGCGCGGGCGCTGGGCATCGAAATGCCCATCACCCAGGAGGTGTATCGCGTCATGTTCGAGGGGCTGTCACCGCGGCAGGCGGTGGAGGACCTCCTTTCCCGCGAGCCCAAAGCGGAGTATCGTTCCGCCTGAAGGCGCGCCGGCAAGGGGTTTGCGCCGAGGAGGGTGCCATGAGCCGATTCGAATTTTCCATTCGCACCCGCGGTGGTCAGCGGGTGGATCGTATCGTCATCCAGGCCCAGGACCGGGAAGCGGCGGAGCGGCGTCTGCGGCAGATGTATCTGCATTGCGAAATCCTGGACTGTCGCGAAAGTCCCGTGGACCGGCGCCAGGAAAGCCTGGACGTGGAAGGCATCATCAATCTCATCACCCGCTGAAACGATGGCCTGCAACGCTGTGATTGCCGGCCCCCCGAGCTCGCCAGTGAAATCTGCGTGGGGTGCCTGCTGCGGCCGGTCCTCCCCCGTTTGCGGTGGCGGGAGCCGTCCAATCATCCCCGGCTTCGCCTTCCCCGCGGGTGATGCGCAGCCCCACTGACGCGGCGCGTCGTTTTTCTTCCCGTTCTTTCTCGGAGCAGTCATGGCCGGACAGCCGGAAATCACCAACATGGCGTTGTTTTGCGACTTCGAAAACATCGCGCTGGGCGTGCGCGACGCCAAATATCCCCAGTTCGACATCCGCAAGGTGCTGGAACGTCTGCTGCTCAAGGGCAGCATCGTCGTGAAAAAGGCCTATTGCGACTGGGAGCGGTACAAGGAATTCAAGAGCCCCATGCACGAGGCGGCCTTTGAGCTGGTGGAGATTCCCCACCTGCGCCAATCGGGCAAGAATTCGGCCGACATCCGCATGGTGGTGGATGCCCTCGACCTCTGTTACACCAAGCCGCACCTGGACACCTTCGTCATCATGAGCGGCGATTCGGATTTCTCGCCCCTCGTTTCCAAGCTGCGGGAGAACAACAAGTACGTCATCGGCATCGGCGTCAAGGCCGCCACCTCCGACCTGCTGGCGGCCAACTGCGACGAGTTCATCTTCTATGACGACCTGGTGCGGGAGCAGGAGGCGAAGAAAAAGAAAAGCCGTGCCAAGACGCCGAAGACGGCGGCCAGCCCGAGCGGCGGCAAAAGCGAAGAGGAACGCCGGCAAGAAGCGTTGGATTTCCTCGTGGAGACCGTCGAGGCCCTCATCGCCGAGCGGGGTGGGGAGGAAAAGCTGTGGGGGTCGCTGGTCAAGCAGACCATGAAGCGGCGCAAACCCGGCTTCAACGAAGCCTTTTACGGCTATCGCTCCTTCGGTGAGATGGTGGAGGATGCCCAGGCGCGCAAGCTCCTTTCCGCCACCCGCGACGAAAAGACCGGCCAGTACATGCTGCGCCTGCCCGGCTGAGCCTTGCCGCGGCGGGGCTTAAGCGCGCTGGGGCAGTTGCCGCAGAAGCCGCACCTGGGCCAGGATGGGATCGAAGACCGGGGAAAGTTTGCTGCGCAGCAGCGCATTCACGGCGGTGGTGCGGCGCAGCACGTTGTAGGCCACCCACTCGTTGATGCCGGCCAGGGTGAGCATGGCCAGCATTTCCCCATGCAGCCCGGGCACCGCCGCCACCAGCTCGGCAATGGCCGGGACTTCTCCGCTGCTGAGGAGACGCTGCGCCCGCTGCTCCACTTCCTCCACCGTGCACGGCCTGTCCTGAAGGTGGGCAATGCCGCCGAAATAGGCACCAATGCTGTTGAGCAGGGCACTCACGATCTCATGGGTGCCGGGCCGTTCCATCGCCTCCTCCAGGGCGGCGAGGAAACTCTGGCCGCGGCTGGCAAGCAGCCGGTCGAGCTGCTCCGCGTACGGGTTGCCGGCGGCAATCAGGGGCTGAAGCTTGGCCGTCTGCGTCTCGTAATCGCAGCGGGCCGGGCGGGTCACGGGCAGGCGGTCGGGACGCTGTTCGAGAAAGCCGATGTAGTAGGCCCCGTGCTGCTTGCCCCGCGCCCACAGTTTCTTCTGCGCCGCCTCGTCCACCAGATCGAACCAGAGCAGGGTGCGCACCGTGTCCATGATGGCCACCACGTCGTCCTCAAAGGGAAGATGCTCCACGAGGAATTCGGCCAGGATGGGCCCCATGCTGCCGCGGGCAACCGCTTCCTTTTCCAGCATGCGGCGCGCGTTCTCGATGGTGGGCATGGCCCACCAGGCACGGCGGGCGAGCTCGTCGGTGAGGCCCGGGGCGTGCACCACCGCCACCACGGCCTCCGGCTCGCCCAGTTTCAGAAGCGGCGCCAGATTCTCGTCCCGCATCTGACCCATGCGCGTCCAGCGGCGCAGATAGACGGGGTAACCCTCCGGGGATTCCAGCGCATGCTCGGCCAGGGTCTGCTTGACGAGCTTGAGGTAGGCCTCCTCGCGGGTGTTGGGATGGAGCTTGACCTTGGCTTCGCCCTTTTCCGTGAGGGCATGGACGGTCATGGTCGAGGCATCGATGCGCACCGCCTGCACGCCGGCAGCCAGCAACACGTTGAGGCAAAAGGCGTCTTCCTGTGAAAGTTCCATGGCGGCCTCGGTCGGGACAAGGGGAAATTATACTGTGCCCAAAAGAGGCAAAGCCCGCGCCGCCGCCGCAGTTTTTGCCCCGGCGGCAGCCTGTTACCATGAAATGCGCAAAGCGCTTCCTTCCCCCCTTGGGGGAGGGCAGGGGTGAGAACAAAGAGCGACGAAAACTGCGAGGAGACAAACATGATCCAGCCGGGAGAAAGCCTACCCGATGCGACCCTTTTCGAAATGACCGCCGAAGGACCGAAGCCGGTAGAGATCGGGGCGCTCACCCGTGGCCGGCGGGTGGTGATCTTCGGCCTGCCCGGTGCCTTCACCCCCACCTGTTCCGCCAAGCACCTGCCGGGTTACGTCTCGGCGGCCGAGCGGCTGAAGGCCAAGGGCATCGATGAAATCCTCTGTGTCTCGGTGAATGACGCCTTCGTCATGGGCGCCTGGGGGCGGGAGCAGGGGGCGGAGGGCAAGGTACGCCTCCTTGCCGACGGCAATGCCGATTTCTGTCAGGCCCTGGGCCTCACCCTCGATCTGCGGGAGCGCGGCATGGGCATCCGCTGCCAGCGCTTTTCCATGCTGGTGGAGGATGGGGTGGTGAAGACGCTCAACGTGGAGGCGCCGGGCAAGTTCGAGGTGAGCGACGCCGAGACCATGCTGGCCCAGGTGGAGCGACTGCCGGGCTGAGCCCTCAGGTCTGCCGCTGCTGCTGGCGGCGGATGAGGAAGGAGAGAATCATGGGCGTGGCCAGGGTGGTGAGCATGACCATGATGACGACCACCGAAAATTCCTCCGGCGTCACCACGTCGAGCTGACGGCCCACCACGGCGAAAATCAGACCCACTTCTCCCCGCGGGGCCATGCCCCACCCCACCAGCCAGCGGTTGACCCGCCCCGCCACCAGGCCGGAGACCAGCTTGCCGGCAAAGGCGATGGCGGTCACCGCGAGCGCCACCAGCAGTGTGTGCAGGTTGGCGAGCGTGGTGAGATCCACCTGCATGCCCGTGTAAACGAAAAAGAGGGGCACGAAGAGGTTGGCCACCGGCGCGGTAAGGGACTCCAGGTGGCGGTGGGCGTGTCTTTCCAGGACCCGTGTCACCGCCTGCCGGGTCTCCTGTGGTGCCCCGTCGAGGGCGGCACGCACCTCGGGTATCACCTCCATCTCGTCGTAATCCTTGAACATCACCTCATCCAGCACCAGGCCGGCGGCGAAGGCGCCGACGATGGGGGCCAGGCCGATGACGCCAGCAAGCCACGCCATCACTAGACAGACACTGATGGCCACGGCGAATTTCATGCCCACGCCGGTGTGGATGCGGGCAAAGCCGCGGCTCAACAGCGGGGCCAGGCGCTGGCCGATGATCACTGCGCCCAGAAGGAACAGGGTCGCCTTGAGCACGATCACGGCCACACCACCGAGACTTACGCTGCCGGTGGTGACGATGGCGGAGACCACGGCGAGGATGACAAGCCCGATGACATCATCGATCACGGCCGCGCCGAGGACGATCTGCGCCTCGGCCGATCTGAGCGCATTCATGTCCTTGAAGACGCGGGCGGTGACGCCGACGCTGGTGGCGGTGAGGGTTGCGCCCAGAAACAGGTGGCCATTGAAGCCCATGTCGGGAAAGAGGAAGGGACCCAGTGCCACCCCCAGGGCGAAGGGAGCCACCACGCCGACGCAGGCCACCAGGAAGGCACGCCAGCCCACCTTGCGCATGGTGTGGACGTCGGATTCCAGGCCGATCTGGAAGAGGAGGATGATCACGCCGAATTCGGCGAGGAAGCGGATCACCTCGTCTTTCCGCGCCGCTTCCAGGCCGGTGATGCCCACCAGGGCAAGGTTCCCCAGCAGGATGCCGGCCAGCAGTTCCCCCACCACCGCCGGCTGACCGAAGCGTTCGACGAGGCTTGCCACCTTCGCGCCCATGAGGAGGAGCGCGATCCAGGCGAGGTGCACTGCCGTGGCGCTGCCACCGGCGGCGAGCGCGGTGTGGGGAAGCAGCGAAGCGAGGGCCACCAACAGGGCAAGCTTGCGGCCGGGGCGGTGCAGAGGAAGGCTCGACATGGCTTTGGCGCAAAAAAATGGCGCCATTATAACGGCCCGCCGCCCTTTGCCTATATTGGAAAGAGGGAAGCTTTCCGGTGGGGTGCGAGCCCCCAGGCTTTGCCGCGGGAAGACAGTGGGCGGCCCTTGTGGCGCAGGAGGCAGGATGCAACAGGCAACCCCCTTGGGCATCGAAGTGAGCGAGGCACGGGCAAGGCCCTATGGCGACATCCTCACGCCGCGGGCGCTTGCCTTTGTCGAGGCATTGCACCGGCGCTTCGAGGGCCGGCGCCAGGCCCTGCTTGTGGCACGCAAGGCGCGGCAGGCGCGCTTCGATGCCGGCGAGGACCCGGATTTCCTTGCCGACACCCGCCAGCTGCGGGAGGCGTCCTGGACGGTGGAGCCGCTGCCGGAGTGGCTTGCCGACCGGCGGGTGGAAATCACGGGGCCGGCGGGGGATCGCAAGATGGTGATCAACGCCCTCAATTCCGGCGCCCGGGTTTTCATGGCCGACTTCGAGGATGCGCTGTCCCCCACCTGGACCAATGTCATGCAGGGACAGGTCAATCTGCGCGATGCCGTGGCCGGTACCCTCCACTACGTGAGCCCGGAGGGGCGGGAATACCGGCTCGTGAGTGAGCCGGCCATTCTTTTCATGCGGCCGCGTGGCTTACATCTGCCGGAAAAACACGTCACCGTGGACGGTGTGCCGGTTGCCGCCAGTCTCTTCGATTTCGGGCTCTATTGTTTCCACAACGCGCAGCCCCTGCTGGCTCAGGGACGCACGCCGTGCTTCTACCTGCCCAAACTGGAAAGCCATGAGGAGGCGCAACTGTGGCGTGATGTCTTCATCTTCAGCGAAGATTGGCTGGGGCTCCCCCGCGGCGCCATCAAGGCCACTGTGCTCATCGAAACCCTGCCGGCGGCCTTCGAGATGGACGAGATTCTTCACGCGCTGCGGGAACATTCCGCCGGGCTCAACTGCGGCCGCTGGGATTATCTGTTCAGCGTGATCAAGAAATACCGGCACCGCGCCGGTTTCATCCTCGCCGACCGCGCCCTGCTGACGATGATGACGCCGTTCATGCGGGCGTATTCCCTGCTCACCATCAAGACCTGTCACCGCCGGGGGGCGCACGCCATGGGCGGCATGGCGGCACAGATTCCCATCCGCGATGATCCCGAGGCCAACGAGGCGGCGCTGGCGAAAGTGCGCCACGACAAGGAGCGGGAAGCCATCGACGGCCATGATGGCACCTGGGTGGCCCACCCGGGGCTGGTGCCGGTGGCGCGGGCGGTGTTCGACCGTCTCATGCCGCAACCCAACCAGATTCGCCGCCAGCGCGATGATGTGGACATCACCGCCGGCGACCTCCTCGCCTTCGCACCCCAGGGACCCATCACCCGCGCGGGTGTCCTCACCAATCTGGAGGTGCCCATCCACTACATGGGGGCGTGGCTTGCGGGTCAGGGCGCGGTGCCCATCCACCACCTCATGGAGGACGCCGCCACCGCAGAAATCTCCCGTGCCCAACTCTGGCACTGGATTCGCAGTCCCCTGGGGCGTTTCCAGGACGGCACCAAAATCACCCTCGACCTGGTGGACGCCCTGCTACCCGAAGCCCTCGCCCGCATCCGCCGCGAGCTGGGGGAGGAGCGCTTTGTCGCCGGCCGCTTCGACCTTGCGGCAAGGCTCTATCGCGAATTGCTCGCGGACGATCAGTTCGAGGAATTCCTCACCCTGCGGCTTTACCCCCATCTCGACTGAGGCGTCATTTCCAGGAAAACGCCCTGCCGCCTGCCCCTTCGGCGAGGGAGGGGCCCGTTTCGTTCTTGGCGATGGCTGCGGCCTGCCTGCGTTGACTTTCTGCGGCGGGCTGTTATCATTTTCACAAAGCGAAGCCGCATTCCGCATTGTGAAATCATCTCCGGGAGATCTGCCATGGCGAAGCGCCACGACACCTCAGCCGACACCCTTCCCGCCTTTTGCGAGGGCATCCAGTATTTCGCCGACAGCCTGCCCGGCCTCGACCAGTATGGGGATGCGCCGGTGCTGGGCGAGGGGGTGCCGGGCATCACCGACCCCAATGATCCCCGGGCGGTGTACCAGACCCTGCTTGCCGCCGATGCGCTCCGTTATCTCACCCTGCAGGTGACGGGTGCCAAATCCTCCGGTCATCCCGGGGGCTTCGCCAGTTCCGCCGAGGCCTATGCGGCGATGGTGATGCTGGGGCACACCAACATCGTCACCGAGGTGGGCCACCACGCCCCCGGTTTCTACAGTGCCATGTTCCTCGACACTTCCCTGGAGGAGATGGGCATTCGCACGGTCGCCGACATGCGTGCCCGTTTCCGCGAGATGCATGGGCTACTGGGGCATCTGTCCGGTGCCATCCCCGGCCTGCTGGCGCCCGCGGGTCCCCTGGGACAAGGCCAGCATTTCGCCCTGGCCGGCGCGTATCTCCATCGGGACAAGCTCTTTCCCGTCACCATCGGCGATGGCGGTCTGGGTGAGCCCTACATCATGAGTGCCTTCCAGCACTTCAACACGGCTTATCCCGAGATCACCAATTTCCTGCCCATCCTCATCTGGAACGGCTATTCCCAGGAACACCACAGCATGTGTTCCACCTGGGAGAACGAACGCATGCTGGACTACTGGCACGCCCATGGCTTCCGCCACGTGTATCTGGTCAACGCCAAGGATTTCGACGATGCCAACCAGCCGGGCGAATTCGTGGACAGCACCAAATTCTCCTGGCAGCGCCGGCTGGAGTTCGTCGGTTTTCTCCTGCGCGCGGCGAAGGTGGCGGCGGATTACGCCTTGCACGGCGAGATGACGGCCCTCATCGTCAAGCAGTTGAAGGGCGCCGGGGTGCATGCCCTCGGGGCCAAGTCCCACAATCTCTATGCCCACCACACCCTGGAAAGCGAGGACGTGAAGACCGCGCTCAAACGGCGCGCGCTGCCTCCCCGCGCCTGGTGGCTGGTGCGGGAAAACTTCCGTCATGCCGGTGGCGGGCCGGCGGTGAAGACCGTCGTCACCGAGTTCGAGCTGGAACTGCCGCCCCTGGGTGCGCTGCCTTTGAGCGAGACACCGCCGGGCAGCGGGAACAAGGTGCCTACCACCGCCTTTGGCGAGCTGGTGGCCGCGGTGGGGAAGCGGGACCCCAAGTTCATCGTCACCAATGCCGACGGCAACGAAGCTTCCGGCATGGCCAATATCAACAAGGCCCTCATCATCCGCCATCCGGTGCAGGATGACCTCTATTTCCAGGGGCCCACCGGTCAGGTCTACGAACCCCTCAACGAGGATGCCTGCGCTGGTCTGGCGGTGGGCGTGGCGCTCTTCGGGGGCCGTGCCCTGTGGTGCTCCTACGAATCCTTCGCCATCAACGGCCTGCCCATCTGGCAGACGGTGACCCAGGCCATGGCGGAGCTGCGGCGCAAAACCCCGGCTGCCATCGCCCTCTTCACCGCCGGCGCCCTGGAGCAGGGCCGCAACGGTTGGACCCACCAGCGGCCGGAGATCGAGGCCTATTTCGCCGCCATGATGCGCAACGGCAACGTCTATCCCCTCTTCCCGGTGGATGCCAACATGATCCAGGTCTGTTACGAGTGGGCCCTGGCGCAGTACAACAAGGGCATCGTCATCACCGCCTCCAAATCCCCGCTGCCGGTGCGCACCACCCTGGCGCAGGGCAGGCAGGCGGTGGAAGAAGGTGCCATCGTGCTCCACGAGACCCGGGGCCGCGGCATGGTGGTGTTCGCCGTGGCCGGCGACATGGTGCTGCTGCCGGTCTTCGAGGCGGCCCTGCAGCTGAAAGAGCAGGGGGTGGGTTGCCGCATCGTCGCCGTCGTCAATCCGAGGCGGTTGTACCGGCCCCAGGACGTGGCCTGGGAAACGGTGGCGCAACCCGACGGGACCTTCCTCAGCCGGGAACGTTTCGACGAGATGTTCCACGGCGATGTCCTCCTCGGTGTCTCCGGCGGTCCCGGCGGCATGCTGGAGCCGGTGCTGCTGCGCAGCGCCGCCCTGATGCGTGACGTATACTGCTGGAAACGGGGAGAGACCGCCGCCAGCCCCAACGAGCTTCTCGACTTCAACGGGCTGACGGCGCAGGCCCTGGTGAAGCGGGCGCTGGAGCTTCTGGGTTAGGCGCGAGGGGCGCGGACATTCATGCAACCGAAAATCATCGTTCTCGACGACGATCCCACCGGCTCGCAGACGGTGCACAGTTGCCTTTTGCTCACCCGCTGGGATGGGGACACGCTGCGGTTGGGGCTCGAGGATGCCTCGCCCATCTTCTTCATCCTCACCAACACCCGCGCCATGGACGCCGAACAGGCCGCGGAAGTGACCTGGGAGGTCTGTCACAACCTCAAGGAGGCGCTGGTGGGTTTCGACCGGCCGGTGCTCTACGTCTCCCGCTCCGACTCCACCCTGCGCGGCCACTATCCGGTGGAAACCGACGTCATGGCCAAGGTCCTCGGGCCCTTCGACGCCCATTTCCTGATTCCCGCCTTCTTCGAGGGGGGACGTTTCACCGTGCGCGGCATCCACTACGTGCGCATCGGCGACAAGGCGGTTCCCGCCCACGAGACCGAGTTCGCCAAAGATTCCGTGTTCGGCTACCAGCACAGCTATCTGCCGGCCTACGTGGAGGAAAAGACCCATGGCCGCATCCGAGCCGACGAGGTGGTGCATTTCGCCCTCGAGGAAATCCGCAGCGGCGCCACCTATGACAAGCTGATGTCCCTTTCCGACAATGCGTGCTGCGTCGTGGATGCGGAACGGCAGCAGGACCTCGACATGTTCGCCGACGAGGTCCTCGCCGCAGTGGAGCACGGCAAGCGCTTCCTCTTCCGCAGCGCGGCCAGTTGGCTCACGGCGCTTGCGCGGCTGCCGCCGCAGCCGGTCCCCCCCGAGCGCATGGGCCAGTACGTGAAGGAAGGCCGGCCGGGCATCGTGGTGGTGGGTTCCCACGTGAAAAAAACCACCGAACAGCTCGAGCGCCTTCTGCGGGAGCCGGGCATCGTGCCGGTGGAGGTGGATGTGACCCGGCTGCCGGAGGCGGCGGAATCCCTCCTCGAGGAGGTCGTCTCCCGGGTGCTGGCCGCCCATGGCAAGGGTGAGACGCCGGTGGTCTATACCTCGCGGGTGGAACGGCATTTCCCGGATACCGCGGCGCGTCTCCGTTTCGGCGAGGAGGTTTCGGATTTCCTCATGAGCGTGGTGCATCGTCTGCCGCCGACCATCGGCTTCATCATCAGCAAGGGAGGCATCACCTCCAACGACATGCTCGCCAAGGGGCTTGAACTTGCCGCCGCGCGCATCGTCGGCCAGATTCTGCCCGGCTGTTCGGTGGTGCTGACACCCCCGGATCATCCGCGCCTGGCGGGCATCCCGGTGGTGATCTTCCCCGGCAACGTGGGCGACGAGCAGGCTTTGGTGACGGTGTACAATCGCCTGCGAAAGCCCTGTTGACCGCGGCGCACGGAAGTTTTCCGGTATTCCGCCGTGTTGCCGCCTCCTTCGTGGTGTAGGCCCCTTTGAAATCCGACCGCATCCACAAGCGCCTGCGTGCCCTCCTTTCCCCCGATGCCCTCCTCACGGAGCGGGAGGAGCTTGCGCCCTACGAGACCGATGGTCTCACCGCCTTCCGCCGCCTGCCCATGCTGGTGGCCCTGCCGGAAAACGAAGCGCAGGTTCAGGCGATCCTGCGCGCCTGTTACGAAGAGGGCGTGCCGGTGGTGGCGCGGGGCGCGGGGACGGGACTGTCCGGCGGGGCGCTGCCCCATGAGGAGGGGGTCCTGCTGTCGCTTGCGCGCTTGAACCGCATCCTTCACATCGACCCCCTGGCGCGCACGGCGCGGGTGCAGCCTGGCGTGCGCAATCTCGCCATTTCCGAAGCGGCGCGCCCCTACGGACTCTATTACGCCCCCGATCCCTCCAGCCAGATCGCCTGTTCCATCGGTGGCAACGTGGCGGAAAACTCGGGCGGTGTGCACTGCCTCAAGTATGGGCTCACCGTCCACAACATCCTCGCCCTGCGGGCCATCACCATCGAAGGCGAGGTGCTGACCATCGGCGCCGCGGCGCTTGACGCGCCCGGCTATGATTTCCTGGCCCTGCTCACCGGCAGCGAGGGCATGCTCGCGGTGGTCACGGAGGTCACGGTGAAGCTTCTGCCCCGCCCCCAGCGGGCGCAGGTCATCATGGCCGGCTTCGACGACGTGGCCCGGGCGGGAGCGGCGGTGGGGGCCATCATCGCCGCCGGCATCGTCCCCGCTGGCCTGGAAATGATGGACCGGCCGGCCATCCATGCCGCCGAGGCCTTCGTCCATGCGGGCTATCCCCTGGATGTGGAGGCCATCCTTCTGTGTGAGCTGGATGGCACGGAAGCGGAGGTGGCGGAGGAAATGGAGAAGGTGCGAGCGCTGCTTGGGGCCTCCGGTGCCACCCGGCTGCGGGTGGCGGCGGACGAGGCGGAACGGGCGCGGCTGTGGGCGGGACGCAAGGCCGCCTTCCCCGCCGTCGGCCGCATCTCCCCCGATTACTACTGCATGGATGGCACCATTCCCCGCAAGCGCCTGCCGGAGGTGCTGGCGCGCATCGCCGAATTGTCGCGGGAGTACGGCCTGGCGGTGGCCAATGTCTTCCATGCCGGGGATGGCAACCTGCATCCCCTCATCCTCTACGACGCCAACCGGCCGGGGGAACTGGAACGGGCGGAGGCCTTCGGCGGCAAAATTCTGGAAGTCTGTGTCGAGGCCGGCGGTACCATCACCGGTGAGCACGGCGTGGGCGTGGAAAAGATCGATCAGATGTGTGTGCAGTTCAGGCCGAAGGAGCTCTCGATCTTCCATGGCATCAAAGAGGCCTGGGACGCCAAGGGCCTCCTCAACCCGGGCAAGGCGGTGCCCACCCTGCACCGCTGCGCGGAATTCGGCGCCATGCATGTGCACGGCGGCAGGCTGCGCCATCCGGACATTCCGAGGTTTTGAAGGGCGATTTCACCGCGGCGCACACGCGGAACGGGGGTTGAGCGCGTGTACGCGGCGGAGTCCCTGGAAAAGGCTTTTTGTGGACACGAACGAGCTGCGGGAACAATTCGCCGAGGCCATCCGCCAGGCCGGAAGCCGCCGGCGACCGGTGCGCATCCGCGGCTCGGGAAGCAAGGATTTCTACGGCGGGCCGCCGCGGGGCGAGGTGCTGGATACCAGTCGCTTCACCGGGGTGGTGGATTACGCGCCGGAAGAGCTGGTGATCACCGCGCGGGCGGGCACACCCCTTGCGGAAATCGAAGCGGTGCTCGCGGCGGAAAACCAGATGCTGCCCTTCGAGCCGCCCCATTTCGGTCCCCGTGCCACCCTGGGCGGCTGCGTGGCCAGCGGGCTATCCGGCCCGCGGCGGCCCTACACCGGGGCCGTGCGGGATTTCGTGCTGGGCGTGGTGCTCATGGACGGCCGGGGGGATGTCCTGCGCTTTGGCGGGCAGGTGATGAAAAACGTTGCCGGCTACGACGTTTCCCGTCTGGTGACGGGCGCCTTGGGCACCCTGGGCCTGATTCTCGAAGTCTCCCTTAAGGTGCTGCCGCGGCCGGCGGCGGAGCTCACCCTGCAACTGGAAATGAATGAGAGCGAGGCGGTCAGCCGGATGAACCGCTGGGCGGGCGAACCGCTGCCCCTTTCCGCCACCTGTTACCACGACCACGTGCTGAGTGTGCGACTGTCGGGCGCGGAGGCCGCGGTGCGCGCCGCGCGCCAACGTCTGGGCGGCCAGGTGCTTTCGGCGGGGGAGGAATTCTGGCGGGGCATCCGCGAACACACCGCCAATTTTTTCCGCGATCCCCGCCCCTTGTGGCGGGTGAGCCTGCCCTCCACCGCCGCCTTCGACGTGCCGGGGCGACAGCTCGTGGAATGGGGCGGGGCGCTTCGTTGGCTGTTCACCGACGAAGGCGCGCCAGCCGTGCGGGCGGCGGCGCGGGCGGCCGGCGGTCATGCCACCCTGTTCCGTTCCGAACGCAAGGACGTGCCCGTCTTTGAGCCCCTGCCCCCGGCTCTGCTGGCTCTGCACCGGCGGGTCAAACAGGTGTTCGATCCCCAGGGGATTTTCAACCCGGGCCGGCTGTATCCGGACTTCTGACGATGCCGCCTTGCGCCTTGTTGGGCTATCCCCACTGAACCGCCATGCAGACGAATCTCGCCGATTTCATTCGCGATACGCCGGAAGGCCGGGAGGCCGACCGCATTCTGCGCACCTGTGTGCATTGCGGTTTCTGCCTTGCCACCTGCCCCACCTATCAGCTCCTCGGCGATGAGCTGGACAGTCCGCGCGGGCGCATCTACCTCATGAAGCAGATGCTGGAGGGCGCAGCCGCCACGGAAAAAACCCTCACCCATCTGGACCGCTGTCTCACCTGCCGCGCCTGTGAGACCACCTGTCCTTCCGGTGTGGAATACGGTCGGCTGCTGGATATCGGGCGCACGCTAGCGGAGGAAAAAATCGGCCGCAGTCTGCAAGGGCGCGTCAGGCGCTGGCTTTTGCGCACCACCCTTGTCGATGCCCGCCGTGTCTCCTTGCTGCTCGGCCTCGGCCGTCTGGTGCGGCCGTTTCTGCCTGGACGGCTTGCGCGCCAGGTGATCAGCCCCAAACCTGCCGGAGACTGGCCGCCTCCCCGCCATGGGCGGCGCATGCTGGTGCTGGCGGGCTGTGTGCAGCCGGCCGCCGCCCCCGGCATCAACGCCGCCGCTGCCCGTGTGCTGGACCGCCTGGGCATCAGCCTCATCGTGGCTTCGGAGGCGGGATGCTGTGGGGCGTTGCCGCTGCACACCGGCGGGCGGGAGGAGGCCCTTGCCGCCATGCGCCGCAACATCGATGCCTGGCTTCCCCATCTGGAGGCGGGGGTGGAGGCCATCGTCATGACGGCGAGCGGCTGCGGCGTGACGGTGCGGGAATATGCCCATCACCTGCGCACCTGCCCGGAATATGGCGAGAAGGCGCGGCGCATCGCCGAACACACCCGCGACATTGCGGAAGTGGTGTGGGCGGAAAGGACCCGCTTGGCCGGGCTGCTCGCGGCTACGCGGCGCAAACCGCCGCCGGTGGCGGTGCACACCCCCTGCACCCTGCAGCATGGGCAGAAACTCAACGGCCTCATCGAGCGCATCCTGGAGCTTGCCGGCATTCCCCTTACGCCCACGCCCGATGCGCATCTCTGTTGCGGTTCGGCGGGTACCTATTCGCTGCTGCAGCGGAACCTCTCCCAGCGGCTTCTTGCCAACAAGGTCGCCGCCTTGACGAGCGGAGGGCCGGCGCGCATCGTCACCGCCAACATCGGGTGTCTGCTGCACCTGCAAAGCGGCACCACGCTTCCGGTGAGCCATTGGGTGGAGCTTTTGGACGAGCTTCTGGCCTGAAGCGCCGGCGCCGGTTATCCTGCAGACGTCATCTTCGCGTCGCAAAGGCGATGCAGACTGTCGCCCAACCTGGGAGTTTCCCTCATGCAGCTTCCCCCCTTTGACCCCCCCAGCGAGGCCGAACTCGAGCGGCTTGACGCCTACTGGCGGGCTTGCAATTACCTCGCCGCCGGCATGATCTATCTGCGGGACAATCCCCTGTTGCGCGAACCGCTGCGGCCGGAGCACGTCAAGGCGCGGCTTCTCGGTCACTGGGGGTCGAGCCCCGGCCTTGCCTTCATGTATGTGCACCTCAACCGGCTCATCGTCAAATACGACCTCAACGTCATCTTCCTCGCCGGCCCTGGACACGGTGCGCCGGGTGTCCTGGCGCCGGTCTATCTGGAGGGCACCTATTCCGAGCTCCATACCGACTGCACCCAGGACGAGGAGGGGTTGCGGCGCCTTTTTCGCGCCTTTTCCTTTCCGGGGGGTGTGGGCAGTCATTGCACGCCGGAACTGCCGGGCTCCATCCATGAAGGGGGCGAGTTGGGCTACAGCCTCGCCCATGCCTTCGGCGCCGCCTTCGACAACCCGGACCTGCTGGTGGCGGTGGCGGTAGGGGATGGGGAGGCGGAAACCGGGCCGCTCGCCACCGCCTGGCATGGCAACAAATTCCTCAATCCCCAGCGGGATGGCGCGGTGCTGCCCATCCTGCATCTCAACGGATACAAGATCAACAACCCCACCGTGCTCGCCCGCCTGCCCCGCGAGGAACTCACTCTCCTCCTCAGAGGCTATGGCTTAACGCCCCATTTCGTCGAAGGCGACGAACCCATGGCCATGCATCGCGCCATGGCCGAGACCCTGGAACGCTGTGTGCTGGAGATTCGCGCCATCCAGAACGAGGCGAGGCGCCGCAACAGGGTAACGCGGCCCGCCTGGCCCATGGTGGTGCTGGTCAGCCCCAAAGGCTGGACCGGCCCCCGGGAAGTAGACGGGCATCGGGTGGAAGGATCCTGGCGCGCCCATCAGGTGCCCCTCACCCAGGTGCGGGAAAATCCTGCCCGGCTTGCCGCGCTGGAAGCGTGGCTCAAGAGCTACCGCCCGGAGGAGCTGTTCGATGCAAAGGGACGCCTCGATCCCAGGCTTGCTGCGCTCGCCCCGCGGGGGGAGCGGCGCATGAGCGCCAACCCCCACGCCAATGGTGGCCGGCTGCGCCGCGTTTTGCGGCTGCCGGAGGTGCGCGACTACGCGGTGAAGGTGCCGGCGCCGGGCGCGGTGCGGGCGGAGACGACGCGCCCCCTGGGGGCGTTCCTGCGGGATGTGCTGCGCAAAAACCCCGACAACTTCCGCATCTTCGGTCCCGACGAGACCACCTCCAACCGCCTCGACGCCGTGTACGAGGCGGCGAAGAAGATGTGGCTGGAACTGCGGCCGGAGGATGCGGACGGTGGCGAGCTGGCTGCCGATGGCCGGGTCATGGAGGTGCTCTCCGAGCATACCCTGGAGGGCTGGCTGGAAGGTTATCTGCTCACCGGGCGCCATGGTTTCCTCTCCACCTACGAGGCGTTCGCCCACGTCATCGATTCCATGTTCAACCAGCACGCCAAGTGGCTGGAGATCGCCGCCGACATTCCCTGGCGGTCGCCCATCTCCTCCCTCAACCTGCTCATCACTTCCACCGTCTGGCGGCAGGACCACAACGGCTTCACCCATCAGGATCCGGGCTTCCTCGATGTGGTGGTGACCAAGAGCCCCCGCGTGGTGCGCATCTATCTGCCGCCGGATGCCAACTGCCTGCTGGCCGTGGCGAATCACTGTCTTGCCACCACCAACCGCATCAACGTCATCGTCGCCGACAAGCAGAACCATCTGCAGTATCTGGACATGGAAAGCGCCTTGCGTCACTGTGCCCAGGGCATCGGTATCTGGGAGTGGGCAAGCACCGACGCCGGGGCCGAGCCGGACGTGGTCATGGCCGCCTGCGGCGACATTCCCACCCAGGAGGCGCTGGCCGCCACCGCCCTGCTGCGGCAATATTTCCCCGATCTGCGCATCCGCTTCGTCAATGTGGTGGACCTCTTCACTCTCACCCCCAACACGGAACATCCCCATGGTCTGAGCGACCGCGACTTCGACAGCCTGTTCACCCGGGACAAGCCCATCATCTTCAACTTCCACGGTTATCCCTGGCTCATCCATCGGCTGGCCTACCGCCGCACCAATCACCGCAACCTGCACGTGCGCGGCTACAAGGAGAAGGGAAGCATCAACACACCGCTGGAACTGGCCATGCTCAATGAAATCGATCGCTTCAGCCTGGTGGTGGATGTCATCGACCGCGTGCCGCGCCTGACCGTGATCGGCGCCCACGTCAAACAGCAGATGCGCAATCTCCAGTTCACCTACCGGCAGCACGCCTTGGAACACGGCGTGGACCCGCCGGAAATCGCCGACTGGCACTGGCCGGGGTGAAGGGGGCACGATGATGGATGGGGCCATCCTCGTCCTCAACTGCGGCAGCTCCTCCCTCAAGTACCGCCTGTTCGATGTGGCCACCGATGCCTTGCTGGCGGAGGGCATCATCGAACGCATCGGCGAGGCCGCCCCCTGCCACCACCACACCCGCTACAACGTCGGCGGCGTGAGTTCCCGCTTAAGCCGCGGCGTCGTCGCCCCCAGCCACCGCGAGGCCTTCAACCACATGCGGGAAGCTCTGGATGCGGGCACGCACCATCGCCTCCTTGCCATCGGCCATCGGGTGGTGCACGGCGGCGAGGACTTCCACGGTGCTGTGCCCATCGACGCCGAGGTGGAGGCGCGCATCGAGGCGTTGGCGGTGCTCGCTCCGCTGCACAATCCGGCCAACCTCGTTGGCATCCGGCTTGCCCGCCAGACCTGGCCGGAGGTGCCGCAGGTGGCGGCCTTCGACACCGCGTTCCACCACACCCTGCCGGAACGGGCCTTCCGCTATGCCGTCCCGGATGCCTGGTATGGGCAGCACCAGGTGCGGCGTTATGGCTTCCACGGTCTGTCCCACGAGTACGTGGCGCAACGCGCCGCCGCGTATCTGGGCAAGCCCCTTGGGGAACTCAACCTCATCACCCTGCACCTGGGCAACGGGGCGTCCGCCTGTGCCATCCAGGGTGGGCGATCGGTGGACACCTCCATGGGATTCACCCCCCTCGAGGGTCTGGTGATGGGGACCCGCAGCGGCGATCTGGACCCCGCCGTGCCCCTGCACATGGAGCGGGTGAGTGGTCTTGGCTGGGCCGGCCTCGATCATGCCCTCAATCACGAATGCGGCCTCAAGGGACTCGCGGGCGTCAATGACATGCGGGAAATCCTTGCCCGCGCGGCAGACGGGGATGCCGCCGCCCGGCTCGCCCTCGAGGTGTACACCTATCGCATCCGCAAATACATCGGGGCCTACCTGGCCGTGCTGGGCCGCGTCGATGCCCTGGTCTTCACCGCCGGTGTGGGGGAAAACGCGCCGCGGGTGCGCAGCCTGGCCTGTGCGGGACTGGAGGGCCTGGGCATTGCCCTCGACGAGGCGGCCAACACGGCCCCCCTGGGGGAGGTGGCGGAAATCCAGCAAGCCGGCCAGCCCGTGCGGGTGCTGGTCATCCGCACCAACGAGGAACTGCACATTGCGCGGCAGGTCGGGTTGTGGGTGACGGGGAAGGGGTGACGGGCAGCGGGCGTCAGGGGTCAGGGGTCAGGGAACGCCGCGTGCCTCTGCGCTTCTCCGTCTCCTTCGTGGTTTGCCCAAATCGCTTTCGGGGTTTTCAGGAGCGGTGGGGCAGGTCTTCGAGGGCAGCGAGTTGTTCCGGGCGGTTCAGGTTGACGAAGAAGGCGGCCTCGTCGTCGAAGTCGGCCACGGCGCGCTTGAGGCCAGTCTGCCAGGCTTCCACCTGGCGGCCGCCCTGGGCCAGGTATTGGGCGAGGCTTGCGCCTACCCGGGTGTGCATGAGGCAGATGGCGTTCTGGGTACGGCCCTTGACGAGGGGCACGGCGAGGTCGAAATCCCCCGCGCTCAGGGCGTCCCAGAGACGGGCCACCAGATCGTCCGGCAGGAAAGGCGTGTCGCAGGGCACGGCGAGCAGCAGCCCGTGGCGGGTTTCCAGAAGGCCGCGGGCGATGCCCGCCAGGGGGCCCACGTAGCCTTCCGTGCGGTCCGTGAGCACCGGGTGGCCGAAACGGGCGTAGGCTTCGAGATTGCGGTTGGCGGAAATCAGGATGTCGGTGACCTGGGGGCGGATGCGGCTCAACACCCATTCGATGAGGGGCCGGCCGCGCAGAGGGACGAGTCCCTTGTCCTGCCCACCCATGCGGCGGCCTTCTCCGCCGGCGAGGACGAGGCCGGTGATGGCGGGGCGGGAGGTTTCCGACATGGGGTAAATATAGCCTGAGCGGAGCGCGCCGTTCATTGGGTGGATTCGTTGGAATTTAACCGTATCATACGGCTTTGACCCCACACCCATAAAATCGCTCGCTGCCGGCATTCTTTTTCTGCTTCTCCTCGCCCCGCATGCGTGGGGAGAAACCTATACCTTCGGCGTGCTGCCCCATCGCAACCCCGTCCTCACCGCCCGCTACTGGAACCCCATTCTCGATTATGTCGGGCGCAAGGCGGGGGTGACCCTAGAACTCGCCACGCGGCGCGATTCCCAGGAATATTCGGCGGCCGAGGCGCGCGGCGAATTCGATTTCGTTTACAACAACCACATCTTCGCCCCCAGCCATGCGCAAGCCCGCTACCGGGTGATCGCTCGGCCGGTCGGTGAGCCGATCCGCAGCCAGATCGTCGTCGCGGACACCTCGCCGATCCATTCCCTGGCGGAGCTGCAGGGGCAGGAGGTGGGCTTTCCCAACCGCAACGGCTTCACCGGCTATGCCGTTCCCATGGTGGCCTTGTATGCAGCGAAGGTGCAGGTGAAACCGGTGTTCGCTGGCAACCAGGAAGGCGTGATGGCGCAGCTCAAAGCGGGACAGATTGCCGCGGCTGCTGTCAATTCCCGCGTGATGGAGGAGTATGCGGCGCGGGAACACTTCCGCTACCGTGTCCTGTGGACCTCTGAGCCTTTCCTCGATCTGCCGGTGGCGGTGCATCCCCGCGTGCCGGCGAAGGTGGCTTCCGCGGTGCAGGCCGCCCTCATCGGCATGACGGCGGATGCGGAGGGACGTCGCATCCTCGAGGCGAGTGCCGCCGTGATCAACCAGAAGCCGCCTTATGGCTTCGTCGCCGCGCAGGATGCGGAATACGACAACCAGCGCGCGGTCTACCGCCGCCTGTGGCAAGCCGAGGGCCGCCAGTGAACCTTGCCGCGATCCGCCTGTGGGAGAAGCTTCCCCTGATTGGCAGGGTGATGCTCATCACCACCCTGGCGCTTCTCGTGGCGGGCACGCTGCTGCTTTTGGTTTCCACCCGCTCCGAGGCGGAATTCGCCCGCGGCCAGATCGTCGAGCATCTGGAGGCGGAGCTTGTCTCCCTCGAGGCGGCGCTGGCGGAAAGTGCGGTGATCGGCGATTACGCGAGCATCGAGTTGCAGCTTCGCCAGCGGGTGAAGAAGCGCGATGTGCGGCGCATGGTGTTCACCACGCCCCGCGGCAATCCCCTTGCCGCCGCCGACAAGGATGAGCCGGCGAAAGCCCCCCGTTGGTTTGCCCGCCTGGCCGACGTTCCCTCGCCAAAGGCAAGCCGCACCCTTTTCATCGGTGGCCGCAGCTATGGCGAGATCACTGTCGAGATGACCGCGCAGCCGACGGTGGACCGCCTGTGGTCGGCCTTCCTCCGGCATCTCTTGATTCTGCTCGTCGCTCTCGGCATCGATTTCTCCGGCATCTTCTTCATCCTGCGGCGGGGGCTCGCGCCCTTGGCGGCGCTGAAAGAGGGTGCCCGGCGCATCGCCGCCGGGGATTACGCGGCGCGCCTACCCGCCGCCGGCAGCCCCGAACTGCGGGAAGTGATCACTGCCTTCAACCGCATGGCCGAAACCGTGGCCGCTGCCCGCAGGGAACTGCTTGCCGAACACGAGCGGCTTGCCGTCACCCTGAGCTCCATCGGCGATGGCGTGATCAGTACCGATCAGGAGGGCCGGGTGGTGTTCATGAACCCGGTGGCGGAACGGCTCACCGGCTGGCTCCTTGCGGAAGCAAAGGGGCGCTCCATCCTCCAGGTCTTTCCCACCGTCGATGAGCGCACGCGGGAGGAGACAGAGTGTCCTGTGGGACAGGTGTTGCGGGAGGGTCGTGCCGTGCGCCTGGCCAACCACACCCTGCTCATCGCCCGGGATGGGCAGGAGCGACCCATTGCCGATTCCGCCGCACCCATCCGCGCCGCCGACGGGCGCATCTTCGGCGCGGTGCTGGTCTTCCGCGACCAGACGGAGGAACGGCGCACCCTGGAAAAGCTGCGGCTTGCGGCAAGCGTCTACGAACATTCCCTGAACGGGGTGATGATCACCGACCGCAACACCCACATCATCGCCGTCAACCCCGCCTTCACACGCATCACCGGTTATACGCCCGAGGAGGTGATGGGCAGGAAACCCCGCGTGCTTTCCTCCGGCCGACATGATGCGGGGTTTTATGCCGCCATGTGGGCGCAGATCCGCGAGACGGGCCAGTGGCTGGGGGAAATCTGGAACCGGCGCAAGGAAGGGGGCATCTACCCGGAGGAGCTTGCCATCATCGCCGTCAAGGACGAGGAAGGGGAGGTGACCCATTACATCGGCATCTTCCGCGATCTCACCCAGGTCAAGGTGCAGGAGGAACAGTTGCGCCATCTGGCGCACCACGATCCGCTGACCGGCCTGCCCAACCGGGCGCTGCTGGCGGACCGTCTGAAGGTGGCCCTGTCCCAGGTGGAGCGCAGTGGCCGTCGGCTTGCCGTGTGTTACCTCGACCTGGACGGCTTCAAGCCCATCAACAACAGCTTCGGGCACGCCACCGGAGACCGGCTGCTCGTGGAAATCGGGCAACGCCTGGCAGCCAGCGTGCGCGGCGGCGATACCGTGGCCCGCCTGGGGGGCGATGAGTTCGTGCTCCTTCTCACCGAGCTTGCCGACGAGGTGGAATGTCTCACCGTGCTCACCCGCCTCCTCGAGGCGGTGGCCC
Source organism: Burkholderiales bacterium (assembly GCA_023511995.1). Lineage (NCBI taxonomy): Bacteria > Pseudomonadati > Pseudomonadota > Betaproteobacteria > Burkholderiales > Burkholderiales bacterium. The sequence goes on along the minus strand of JAIMAL010000008.1, from coordinate 55,170 downwards.
GGCCCGTGGCCGTGGAGGGCCTGGTTCTCAACGTCACCGCAAGTGTGGGGGTCACCCTCTATCCCAATGATGGAGTGGACGCCGATACCCTGCTGCGCCACGCCGACCAGGCCCTCTATGCGGCCAAGGAGGCGGGCCGCAACCGCATCCATCTCTTCGACCCGCAGCGGGACAGCGAGGCGCGCAGCCGACGTGCCCTGTTGGAGCGCCTGGCGGTGGCGCTGGCCCAAGGGGAGTTCGTGCTCCACTATCAGCCCAAGGTGGACCTGCGCCAGGGTCGCGTCATCGGTGTCGAGGCGCTGATCCGCTGGCAGCATCCGGAGCGCGGCTTGGTGCCGCCCGCCGAATTCCTGCCCGTTCTGGAGGGCAGCGATCTCGAGGTCAGCGTGGGCGAATGGGTGATCGAAGCGGCCCTTTCCCAGATGGCGCGCTGGCGCGAGCGCGGCCTCGACCTGCCGGTGGCGGTCAACATCGCACCGCGGCATCTGGCGCGGGAAGATTTCGGGGAGCGTCTTCGCCGACTGCTTGCCCGGCATCCGCCCCTACCGCTGGGTCACCTGCAGCTCGAGGTGGTGGAAAGCGCGGCGCTCGCCGACATCGAGCACGTGGCCCGCCTCATCGAGACCTGTCGGCAACTGGGGGTGACCTTTGCGCTGGACGATTTCGGCACCGGCTATTCCTCCCTCACCTATCTGCGGCGCCTGCCTGCGGACCTGGTCAAGATCGACCAGAGCTTCGTGCGCGACCTGCTCATCGACCAGAACGATCTTGCCATCGTGCAGGGCATCATCGGGCTCACCGAGGCCTTCGGCATGACCGTGTTGGCCGAGGGGGTGGAAACGGAAGCCCATGCGCGGGCGCTGCTGGATCTTGGCTGCGGACTCGGTCAGGGCTACGGGATTGCCCGCCCCATGCCGGCGGAGGCCCTGCCCGAGTGGTATGCCCACTGGCGGCCGCCCGCTTGGTCAGCCGGGACGCACCTTGCCAGCGGCGGGAAAACCCAATAAAATCCCCCACTTTTCCGTTCCCAAGGCAAACAACATGGTGGTGATCCGACTTTCCCGGGGCGGCGCAAAAAAGCGCCCCTTCTACAACGTGGTGGTGACCGATTCCCGGCGCCGGCGCGATGGCAATTTCATCGAGCGCGTGGGCTTTTACAATCCCGTGGCGCCCGAGGGGACCGAGTCCCTGCGCATCAACAAGGAACGCGTGGCCTACTGGCAGAGCGTCGGTGCGAAGCTTTCCGACACCGTTGCCAAGCTCCTCAAGCACGCCTCCTGAAGAGAAGTGGGTGGTGATGGGGCGGGTCACCGGCCCCTTCGGTGTGCTGGGCTGGATCAAGGTCCATCCCTACACCGAGAAAGCCGCCGGGCTTGCCCGCTACCGCCGCTGGTGGCTGGGACGCGAGGCGCCCTACACCGGCTATGAGGTGGTGGAAGCCAGGGCGCACGGGGCGGCGGTGGTGGCCAAGCTTGCCGGCATCGAGGACCGCGACGAGGCGGCGAAGCTCAAGGGTCAGTGGGTGGTGGTGCCGCGGGGCGAGCTGCCGCGGCCCGGCAAGGACGAATATTACTGGGTCGATTTGATCGGCCTGACCGTGGTGAACACCGAAGGGGTCCGTTTCGGCACCGTCAAGACGCTGCTTGAAACCGGCGCCAACGATGTGTTGGTGGTGCAGGGGGAACGGGAGCGGTTGATCCCCTTCATCCGGCAGGTCATCCTCGACGTGGACCTGACGGCCGGCACCATCCGGGTGGATTGGGGGGTGGACTATTAAGCCCCGCTTCGATGTGATCACCCTCTTCCCGCCCATGTTCGATGCGGTGGCGAAGCAGGGGATCACCGCCAGAGCCCTGGAGCAGGGGCTGTGGACGCTGCGGCTGTGGAATCCCCGGGATTTCGCCACGGATGCCTACCGCACCGTGGACGACCGGCCCTACGGCGGCGGGCCGGGCATGGTGATGCTGGCCGAGCCGCTGGAGAAGGCCATCGAGGCGGCGCGGGCGGCGCAACGGGATGCGGGGATCGCCCGCAGCCGGGTGATCTACCTCTCGCCCCAGGGGGCGCGGCTGGATCACGCGCGGGTCATGTCCCTGGCCGGGGAGCCGGGGCTCGTGCTGCTTTGCGGGCGCTATGAGGGCGTGGACGAACGGCTCATCCAGCGCGAGGTGGATGAGGAGCTGTCCATCGGCGACTATGTGCTCTCCGGTGGCGAGCTCGCCGCCATGGTGGTGATCGACGCCGTCGTGCGTCAACTGCCGGGAGCGGTGGGCGATGCGGACTCGGTGGTGGAGGAGTCCTTCGTCAAGGGCCTGCTGGACCATCCCCACTACACGCGGCCGGAAGTCTATCGGGGCATGCCGGTACCGCCGGTGTTGTTGTCGGGGCACCACGAGCGCATCCGCCTGTGGCGGCTGAAGGAAGCCATGTTGCGCACCTGGGAGCGACGGCCGGATCTTTTTGCGCGCTGGCTCAAGGAACACCGCCTGACCCCGGAAGAGGCCAGGCTTTGGCAGGAATTGAAACGGGAACGCGGCATCGACGGGGACGCATGAGGCCCGCCGACCGAATGGGAAAACAAGGAGTAAGCCATGAATCTCATCCAGCAAATCGAAGCGGAAGAAATCGCCCGTCTGGGGAAGACCATCCCCGATTTCGCCCCCGGTGACACCGTCGTCGTGCAGGTGAAGGTGAAGGAGGGCAACCGGGAAAGGCTGCAAGCCTTCGAGGGGGTGGTGATCGCCAAGCGCAACCGCGGCCTCAATTCCTCCTTCATCGTGCGCAAGATTTCCTCTGGCGAGGGCGTGGAGCGGACCTTCCAGACCTATTCGCCGACGGTGGCCTCCATCGAGGTGAAGCGCAAGGGTGACGTGGCCCGCGCCAAGCTCTACTACCTGCGCAGCCGCTCCGGTAAATCGGCCCGCATCAAGGAAAAGCTCACCGGTAAAAGCCAGGCGGCGGCCCAGTAACGGCGAGCCTCGCGCAACGATCCGCCCCATGGCGGCGCCGAAGGGGGCAAGCCTTGCCCCCTGCGCGCGTTCAACGCGCCCTGGGAAAAACGAAAAACGCCTTCCGCCCCGCAAAGGGAGGGAATCCATCCGCGTCTCATCAGGGTCGCAGGGTGCCCGTTCCCCCCATTGTCTTCGACCCGCCCCATGCCATTGGCCAGTCAAGCCCGCCCATGCCACCCCCCACAGGGGTGGGCGGGGTATAAAATGCCCGCCATGCGGCGCCTTGGCCTCCTTCTCTTTCTGCTCCCCCTTGCGGCAGCGGCCGATTCCCTGACCACCGCCCGCACCTTCCTGGAACTGGGCCTGCCGCGGCTGGCCCTCAGTCGCGTGGAGCGGGACCAGCCGGCAAACCCCAAGGCGCCCGACTGGCTGGAATGGGAGTCGCTGCGGCTTACCCTGCTGGCGCAAATCCAGGCGCCCGACCGGCTGCTGGCGCGGGTGAAGGACCTGCCAGCGGAGCTTCCTGCCGATTTCCGGCAAAAGGTGCTGGGCCATGCCGCCTGGGCGCATCTGGAACGGGGCGAGGGGGCGGCCGCCCGCGCGGAGCTGGCGCGGCTTTTGTGGACCTTTCCTTTGTCTTCCGAAAACCACCGCTGGGCGCGGCGCCTGGTGATCCGTTCCTGGCTTGCGGATCACCGGCCGGAGGAAGCCTATCGCGCCATGCTGCGGTATCAGCAGGATTTCGCGCCGCTGGAGCGGGAGGTGGCGGCGGAGTTCGTGCGGGGGCTGCTTGCCGAGGGGCGCGCCGCGGAGGCGCTCACCTGGCTCAATCAACTGGATTCGGCGTCAGCGGTGGCCGTGTGGGCCCGCCTTGAAGCCGGGTTGATGGCGCCGGAGGAGGCGGCGGCGCGGGCGGGGACGGAGCTCGCCCGCGTTCCCCAGGCCGCCGACTGGGTGCGGGTGCTGGCGGTGGCGGCGGCAAAAATGGGGGATCCGCTCCTTGCCCTCGACGCCTTGGAGCGGGAGGCCGCGGCGGGGGAGAAAGACCGGCTTGCCGCGCTCTGGCGAAGCTATGGTGCGCTGGGGGAAGCGACGGGCAACCGCGCCCAGCTTCTGCAGGGCGAGGATGAAGCCTGGCTGGCATTGGCCGCGGGGCTTGCGGCAACGGAGCCGCTGCGGGCGAGGGTGGTGTATGGGACGCTGGCGCAGAAGGGTAGCCAGGCCGAAACCCGGCAGACGGCGCGTCGGCGGCTTTTTGTCCTCCTCGCGCAAGGGGGGCGGGGAGAGCTTGCGGCGCGCCTGCTCAAGGCCTCGCCCTGGGGCGAGGCGCCCGTGTCGCCTGAGGCCGGTCTGCGCTTTGCCATCGATGCCGCCGAGGCGCTGCCGCCATCGGCGCGCCCGGCGGTCCTGCTGGCCGCGGCCCGTTACGGGGAACTCGAGGGCCGGCCCGAGCTTGCCGCCGATGCGGCGGTGCAGGCGGTGCTCGCCACGGATTTGCGCAACCCCGACCTCGCCGCCACCGAGACCCTGAAGAGGGCGCTCGCCTATCTGGAAAGGGCGGGGCTTGGCCTCGAGGCGGCGGCGCTACACCGCTACGCCCTCGCCCAGCGGGCACCGCAGCCTGTCGGAAAGACCACGCGCCCTGCGCGGAAGCGTGCCCCATGAGGCTCCATCAGGCGAAGCTTGCCACGCCCTTCGCCACCCTGGGCATCCGCACCCAGGGCAATCGCCTCATCGCCATCGATTTTCTGCCGCGCGGGGCGACGCCCAAGGCGCCGGAGGATGCCTTCACCGCGCGCGTGGTGGAAGAGATCGAAGCCTATCTTACCGATCCCCGTCACGTCTTCGACCTGCCGCTTTGCCCCGGCGGGAGCCCCCATCAGCAAAGGGTGTGGGCGGCCTTGAGGGGCATCGGGCCGGGGGAGGTGGTGACCTATGGGGAGCTCGCCCGGAGGCTGGGGTCCAGTGCCCGCGCGGTGGGGCAGGCCTGTGGCGCCAATCCCATCCCCTTGGTGATTCCCTGTCACCGGGTGGTGGCGCGCGGGGGTATCGGCGGCTTCATGGGGCAAAGAGAGGGTTTTGCCCTCGCCATCAAGGAGTGGCTGCTAGCCCATGAGCGGGCGCAATGAGCGACGCGCGGAATCGGCGGCCAGCGCGGCGCTGCTGGACGAATTCTGCGACGCCCTGTGGCTCGAAGAAGGCTTGTCCCGCAACACCCTGGCGGCCTATCGGCGCGATCTCGCCAAATTCGCCGTCTGGCTGGAGGCGCGGGGGGCGGACCTCACCACCGCCAGTCGGGCGCAGCTTTTGGCCTTCCTAGCCGAATGGGCGCCCCGCATGAAGGCGAGCAGCACCGGCCGCTTCCTCTCCAGCGTACGGCGCTTCTACCAGCATGCTCTGCGGCAGGGTCGCCTCACCGTGGACCCCACCCTGGAGGTGGAGCGCCCCAAACGCCCGCGGCCGCTGCCCAAAAGCCTGAGCGAAGGGGAAGTGGAAGCACTCTTGGCCGCGCCCGATGTCACCACGCCTTTGGGTCTGCGCGACCGCGCCATGCTGGAGACCCTCTACGCCACCGGTCTGCGGGTGAGTGAACTGACGGGGCTGGCGCTTGCCCAGTTGAGCCTCGAGGCAGGGGTGGTACGGGTGATGGGAAAAGGCGCGAAGGAAAGGCTGGTGCCCCTCGGGGAGGTGGCGGCGGAATGGCTTGGCCGTTATCTAGCCGGGGCGCGGCCGGCGTTGCTTGCGGGCCGGGTGAGCGAGGCGGTGTTCGTCACCGGTCGCGGTGGCGCCATGACCCGGCAGATGTTCTGGAATCTCATCAAGCGTTATGCGCGGCGGGCGGGTATCAGGGAGACGCTGTCCCCCCATACGCTGCGTCATGCCTTTGCCACGCATCTCCTCAACCACGGCGCCGATCTGCGCGTGGTGCAGATGCTTCTGGGGCATGCCGACATCTCCACCACCCAGATTTACACCCACGTGGCGCGGGAGCGGCTCAAGGCGCTGCACGCCCGGCATCATCCGCGGGGATGAAGGCCTCAGGCCAGCGCTTTCCACAGGAGGCTTGCGCCACTGCCCAACAGCAAAAGACCGATCAGGCGCACCATCTGTGCATTGCTGATGCCCACATGGACACGGCTGCCCAGCCACAGGCCGAGGGCCATGAGGGGTAGCGCTGCGGCATAGGCGGCGAAGGTGGCGGCGGTGAGGATGCCGGTGGCGAGGAAAACTACGATGCGCAGGCCGCCGTCGATGACGAAGAGGAGCGAGGTGGTGGCGCGGAAGACCGACTTGTCCCGTATCCGGTGGCTGAGATAGATCACATAGGGCGGCCCTCCCGTGCCGAACAGGGCGCTCACCGTGCCGCCGACGAGACTGGCGGGCAGCGCCCACCAGCGGGAGACGGGCTCACTGCCCCCCAGGGAGAGGAGATTGCGCAGGGCAAAGAGAATGACCACCGTGCCCAGGGTGGCGAGCAAAGCCTGGCGGTCCAGATTCATGAGCAGGGTGGCTCCCACTCCCACCCCCACCGCGCTGCCGGGCAGCAGCGGCTTGAGCTCCTTCCAGGCCACCAGGCGCCGGTTGGCGCGCCCCAGGATCACCGAGCCGGTGACATCGAGGAGAAGCACGAAGGGCACGACCTTAATCAGGGGAAAGACCTGGGCGAGCAGCGGCACGGCGATCAAGCCGGAGCCGAAGCCGGAGATGCCCCGCACGAAATAGGCGAGGAGGATGACGCCGGCGGCGAAGCCGTAGGCGAGGACCTCCATGGGCGTTCAGATCCTTTCGCCCCGTTCGATGGTGAGGCCGACGCGGCGGATGTTGCGCAGCATGCAAAGCTTGGTGACGGTGACGCGCACCCAGGGGGCGCCGAATTCATGGCGGACGATGTGGGCGATGTGTTCCGCCAACGCTTCCAGAAGGTCGAAGCGCCTTCCCTTCAGGCTTTCCTCGATGCGGCCCACAATGGCGCCATAATCCAGCGTGTCCTCGATGCGGTCGGTCTGGCCGGCGCGGCTTCCGGGCAGGCCGATGTCCAGTTCCAGCTCGATGGTTTGCGGCATCCTGCGCTCCCACGGATAGATGCCGATGGAAAGCTCGATGCGCCAATCCCGCAGAAAAATGATGTCCACGAAAAAACTGACGTAAAATCAAAAAGTCTCGCATTTTATCTGGTTTTGCCATGGCCCCGATAGCACTTCTCGTCTGCGCCTACCTGGTGGGCTCGCTCTCCTTTGCCGTGATCGTGAGCCGGATCTTCGGCCTACCCGATCCCCGTTCCTATGGTTCGGGCAACCCCGGCGCCACCAATGTGCTGCGCAGTGGCCGCAAGGCAGCGGCGGCGCTCACCCTTGTGGGCGATGCGGCGAAGGGCTGGCTGGTGATGGCCGCGGCCCTCCATTTCGGCCCCCTTTGGCAGATTCCGGAACCTGCCGTGGCCGGAGCGGGGATTGCCGTTTTCCTCGGGCATCTGTTTCCGGTGTTTTTCGGCTTCCGCGGCGGCAAGGGGGTGGCCACCGCCTTCGGCATCCTCCTCGCCCTGAGCGTGTGGGTGGCGGCGGCAGCGGCCGCCGCCTGGCTGCTCACCTTCGCCATGTTCCGCGTCTCCTCCCTCTCGGCGCTGGTGGCGGCGGCCCTGGCACCCATTTTTGCCGCCCTCATGCTGCCGGGGCTCTATACGGGGCTGGTGATCCTCCTCGCCGCGCTCCTCGTCTGGCGCCACCGGACCAACATCCGCCGTCTGCTGCGGGGTGAAGAGGCCGGTTTTGCCGGGCCCCGCCCCCGGCCCCAGGACATGCCCCCCGAGTGAGTGGCCATGGCCTGGTTCGAAAAGGAGATGGATTACGCCAGGAGCAGCCTGGAGAAGGTGGCGGAGCATGCCATCGACCGGGCCGGCGAGCGGCTGGATGCCACTGTCCGTGACGGCATCGTCATGGCGGCGCGGGAAATGCGCGAGATCGTCATGGATGCAAGCCGCGAGGTGGACGACAAGCTCACGCGGATTTCCGAGGAGCTCCACGCCCAGCGGCAGTTCACCAAGGCGGACGTGAAGGAGCTGGTGGACTACGCCGCCGACCGGCTCGGGGAGACCCTGGATGCGCGCATCGCTGCGGCCAAGGCGGAAATCGCCAGCCTGGTGCAGGAAAAGGTCGAATACTTCAAGCGGGAGATCGACGGCTTCTTTGTCGCCCGCCAGCGGGATATCGCGCGGGAGCGCCGGCGGCTGATCGCCAACGTGCTGATCGCGGTGGCCGCCGCCTTTCTCATGGGCTGGGTTTCCCTGGTCTATCACCGGGTGCTCGGTGGCGGCATGGACCTGTTCGGCGTTTTCCGCGCCGTGTTCGTGGCGCTGGCGGGGGGCTACGGCGTTTATCTAGTGGTGGCGTGGCTGCGCCGCTACCGCAAGATGGCGGAACACGAGAAAGACCTCGTCTTCCTCACCATGCGCTACTGGGGGGTGCTCAAGCCGGAAAACCTCTTCGGCCACCTCCTGCTGCTCGCGGTGCTGGCGGTTCTTTACGCCATCCTCTTTTATCCGGAAGAGCTCGCCCGTTTCACCGGCAGCGGCTGGCTGATGGATTTAGTCGAGCGGCTGCACGGGCGACCCTGAGGGCGGGCGCAGGCTCGCCAGCTCCCAGCGGGGGCGGACGCCGAAGCCATACTGGCGGCGCCCCTCGGCAAGGCGCATGGCGCCGGCGAAGGCGATCATGGCTCCGTTGTCGGTGCAGAATTCCAGCTTCGGATAGAAAACCCGCACGCTCCTGCCGGCGGCAGCCTCGGCCAGCCGCTCCCGCAGGCGGGCGTTGGCCCCCACGCCGCCCGCCACCACCAGGCGGGAAAGCCCCGTTGCTTCCAGCGCCGCCATGGCCTTCGCGGTGAGCACCTCGGTGATGGCCTCCTGCACCTCTGCCGCCAGATCGGCGCGCATTTCCGCGTCGAGGACATGCTCCCGCGCGAACTTAAGCACGGCCGTTTTCAGGCCGCTGAAGCTGAAATCGAGATCGCCGCTGTTAAGCATCGGGCGCGGCAGGCGGACGCGCCCCGGCCGGCCCTGGGCGGCCAGGCGTGCCAGCGCTGGCCCACCGGGATAGCCCAGACCCAGAAGTTTTGCCGTCTTGTCGAAGGCTTCGCCCGCGGCGTCGTCCAGGGTCTCCCCCAGCAGGCGGTAGCGGCCCACTCCTTCCACGGCCATGAGCTGGGTGTGACCGCCCGAAACCAGCAGGGCGACGAAGGGGAAGGCCGGCGGCTCGGCCTCCAGCAGGGGGGCAAGGAGGTGGCCTTCCAGATGATGGATGCCAATCACCGGCCGCCCGAGGGCGAAGCCCAACCCGCAGGCCACCGCCGCGCCCACCAAGAGGGCGCCCGCCAGACCCGGCCCCTCGGTGTAGGCAATGGCATCCACATCCCCCACGGAAAGCCCGCCCTCCGCCAGGACCTGGCGGATGAGGGGCAGGATGCGGCGGATGTGGTCGCGGGAAGCGAGCTCGGGCACCACCCCGCCGTATTCCTCGTGCATGCGCACCTGGGAATGCAGGGCGTGGGCGACCAACCCCCGTTCCGTGTCGTAAAGGGCAACACCTGTCTCATCACAGGAGGTTTCGATCCCCAGCACCCGCATGGGGGGATTGTACCGCGGCAAGCCTTGTTCGGCGGGCTTTTTCCCGTTAAGATTGCACTTTTTCGTATTTGACCGAGGGGGTTTGATGCCTGTCGTACGCGTGAAGGAAAACGAGCCCTTTGATGTGGCTTTGCGCCGCTTCAAGCGCACCATCGAAAAAAGCGGCCTGCTCACCGAGCTGCGGGCCCGGGAGTACTACGAAAAGCCCACCGCCGAGCGCAAGCGCAAGCTCGCGGCGGCGATCAAGCGCCACCACAAGCGGCTGCGCAGCCAGATGCTGCCGCCCAAGCTGTACTGAACCCCTTTTCCAGCCGGCGGGGGCTGCGATGGGCCCGTCTCCGCCCCCATGGCCGGCGGCCCCTCAACCTCTTGTCCTCTGCGCCGGCGGCGCCCGCCGGCCGCTTATGCCCGCCTTCCCCCTTCAGGGCTTGCGGAAGGGGGCGATCAGCCGGCGGATGACCTCGTAGTCCCGGTCCGTCACGGTGACGAAGCCGTCATAGCCCGCGTCCAGTTCCCGCAGGATGGCCTTGTGGGCGGGATCCGTCGCCTTGAGCTCGAGAAAAGCCGCCTTCAGCTTGGCCACGGTGGCGGCGGGCACGGTGGAGTTCACCGCAAACACGTAGCCCGGCAGGGGCGGCGAGGTATAAAGGCGTCGCAGCCCCCGCGCCTCGAATTCCTCGAAAACCGTGTCCTTGAGAATGCCGGCATCGAAATCCCGGTTGAGCACCGCCTTGGCGATGTTGTCGTAATGCTTGAGGTAATCGTAGGCGGCGAACTCCTCCAGACGGATGCCGCTGCCCACCACCACCGCCGGCTGCAGCAACGCCTTGGGGTCGCCGAAGGCGAAGCGCCGGCCCCGCAGGTCCGTCACCTTCTGGTACGGGCTGTCGGCGCGCACGGCGATGACCAGGGTGAAGGTGGATTGGCCGTGGGTCAGGGGGCTCACCAAGGGTTCCACGCCGTATTTTTCCCGCGCCTCCAGATAGGCCACGGGGGTGAGATAGGCGATCTGGGTCACGTTGCCTCCCAGGTCATTCACCGCCGAGCCCAGGTTGGGCGAGGCGCGGAACTGGACGTCGAGCCCGGTCTTGCGGCTCAGGTATTCGGTGAGGGGGGTGAGCCTTCGCACCATTTCGGCGGGCACATCCATGGCGACGGACCCGAGGAAGAGGGTCTGCCCCTGGGCGGTGGCGGCCCAGAGGAGGAGGACGGAGAGCACACTGCGCCAAACCAACATCATCGACTCCTTCATGCATTGAGATGGCTTGCAAAGGGGTAACACACCGCCTGGCCCCGGCCGCGCCGCTTGGCCTCGTAGAGGGCTTCGTCGGCGGCACCGTAGAGGGCCTCCACACTGTGGGTGAGTCTGTCGGTACAGGCCACGCCGATGGAAAGGCTCACGGCAAGGGGTTTGCCCTCGAAGCTCAGGTTCAGATTTCCGGCCAGGGCAAGCAGCTCTTCGGCCACCACGCGGGCTTCCCCGGCGGTGGTGTGATGCAGAAGAAAGGCGAACTCGTCGCCCCCCAGGCGCGCCACCACATCGGTGCTGCGCATGCGGGCGCGGAAGGCGGCGGCCAGGGCCTGCAGCACCACATCCCCCGCGGCATGGCCGAAGGTGTCGTTGATCTCCTTGAAGCGGTCCACGTCCGCCAAAAGCAGGCATAGCGGCTCGCCGAAGCGCTGGGCGCGGGCAAAGGCCGCCGCCAGGTGGTCGTCGAAATAGCGGCGGTTGCGCAGCTCGGTGAGGCTGTCGGTCACCGCCAGTTTTTCCACCAGCGCCAGCGCCTTCTCCAGCTCCCGGGTGCGGGCTTCCAGCTCCTGGGTGCGCGCCTGGAGTGCCTCGTTGGTCTGCATCAGGGCCGTGCCAGCGAGGTCGATTTTTTCCCGCAGGCGCTGCTGGGTTTCCGCCACCCTTGCCTGGAGGGCGCCGAAGACCCGGGCGAGCTCGCCGATTTCGTCCCTGCTGCGCACCTCCGGCAGGGGCGCGGCGGTGTCTCCCTGTTCCTCAAGGCTTTGCATGTGGCGGCTTAAGTCCACCACCGGCCTCACGATGAGGCGGGAGACGGCAAAATGGATGAGCAGGGCCAGCAACAGGCTGAAAAAGGCCTGCTCGAGGAGAACATTTCGATACACGGCCGCGATTTGCCCCTCCAGCCGGGCCAGGGAGAGGAGGAGCTCCACTTCGCCCACCGGTTTGCCGGTGAAGAGGACAGGCAGCCGGAAGGCGAGACTCGCTGTGCCGGGCAGGTGGGGTGCTGTGCGCGTCACCATGACCTTACCCGTGCGGTCGCGGATGGTGACGGCGAGCACATCCTCCTGGCGCACCAGGCGATCGGCCAGGGACTCCATGTTGGAATAGTCGTAGCCCACCACCAGATTGGCCACGGCTTCCGCCAGCAGGGCCGCGCGTTCCTGCCCGGAGCGGGCCAGCTCGTTCATCAGGCGTTGCCGCTCCGCCTGCACGCGCAGGCTGCCCACGACGACGAAAGCCGTGACCACACCCACCAGGGTGATGGCCACCAGTTTGAAGCGCAGACCAGCAGGGACTTTCATACCAGTTTCAAGGCCCGGGCGGGGTAACCTCTTCAACAACGGCGCCGCTTTCCCATCCTTGAGGGCGATTTCATCGGCGAGGGGGGTGGGTGCTAACATTGCAGGAGGCCGGCCCGCTCAACCTTGCCGGTGGGGGAAGACACCATGACGCTCAAAGACCGCATCACCGAGGACATGAAACAGGCCATGCGCGCCAAGGATGCCCAGCGGCTGTCCTGCCTGCGGCTGCTTCTGGCGGCGATCAAACAGCGGGAGGTGGACGAGCGCATCGTGCTCGACGACGCCCAGGTCCTTTCCGTCATCGAAAAGATGATCAAGCAGCGGCAGGAGTCCGTGGCCCAGTACGAGAAAGGTGGCCGCCAGGACCTCGCCGACGCGGAAAAATTCGAGATCGAGGTGCTGAAGACCTACCTCCCCGAGCCCCTTTCCGAACAGGAAGTGCAAAACCTCATCGAGGCCACCCTCGCGGAGACGGGGGCGAGCACCCCTGCGGACATGGGGCGGGTGATGAACGCCTTGCGGCAGAAGCTGGCGGGGCGCGCCGACATGGGCAAGGTCTCCGCCCTGGTCAAGGCGCGGCTTGCCCGCTGACGATCATGACGCCTCCGTCCTCGCCCTTCACTCCTGCCTTTGCGTAGGCGAACACGCTGCGCGTGATGAGGGAAGGATGATTCCCCAGTCCTTCATCGATGAGCTCCTCCTTCGCCTGGACATCGTCGAGGTGGTGGGGCGCTATGTGCCGCTGAAAAAGGCCGGCGCCAACTACACCGCCTGCTGCCCTTTCCACCAGGAAAAGACCCCCTCCTTCACCGTAAGCCCCAGCAAGCAGTTCTATCACTGCTTCGGCTGTGGCGCCCATGGCACCGCCATCGGCTTCGTCATGGAATACGAGGGCATCGGTTTCGTCGAGGCGGTCAAATTGCTGGCCGGCCGGCTGGGGCTGGCGGTGCCGGAGGCACGCGGGCAGGCGTCGCGGCAGCAGGAGGGGGGACATACGGCGTTGGCGGCCGTGCTGCGCCAGGCACTGGACTATTACCGTCAGGCCCTGAAGGCGGCACCGGAGGCCATCGCCTATCTCAAGGGGCGGGGCGTGTCCGGGGAGATCGCCGCCCGCTTCGGCATCGGCTATGCCCCTCCCGGCTGGCAGAATCTGAAGGCTGTTTTCCCCGACTACGCCACCTCGCGCGCCCTGGTGGAGGCGGGGCTGGTGGTGGAAGGGGAAAACGGCCACCGGCACGACCGGTTCCGCGACCGCATCATTTTTCCCATCCTCGATCAGCGGGGCAATGTCATCGGCTTCGGTGGGCGGGTGCTGGGCGCGGGGGAACCGAAATATCTCAATTCGCCGGAAACGCCGCTCTTCCAGAAGGGGCGGGAGCTCTACGGGCTGCCGCAGGCGCGCCGGGCCATCCGCGAGGCTGGCCGCGTGCTGGTGGTGGAGGGCTACATGGACGTGGTGGCCCTGGCCCAGCACGGCGTGGAATACGCCGTGGCCACCCTAGGCACCGCCACCACCGCCCAACACGTGGAACGTCTGCTGCGCCTTGCCGACCACATCGTCTTTTGCTTCGATGGCGATGCGGCGGGACGGCGTGCCGCCTGGCGGGCCCTGGAAAACAGCCTGCCGGCGCTTTCCGATGGGGCGCGGGTCGCCTTCCTTTTGCTGCCGGAAGGCGAGGATCCGGATTCCTTCATCCGCAGTCAGGGGCGCGCCGCCTTCGAGGGTCTGCTCAAGGAAGCCGTGCCCTTGAGCCAATTCCTGTTCCGGGAACTGACGGCGGGAGATGACCTTGACAGCGCGGAAGGCCGCGCGCGCCTTCTGCAGGCGGCCCGGCCCCTGATCGGGAAAGTGGGGGCTCCCCTTCTTGCCGCCCTGCTGCGCAAACGGCTCGCCGAGCTTGCTGGACTCAACCCGGTCGAAATCGATGCCCTGCTGCCCGCCGCGCCAGTCTCCCGGGCGGAGCCCACCCGGCCAGCCGCGCCCCCCCATCGCCGCGCCCCCTCCCGCAACCGGCAACTACTGCGGCTCATTCTGGCGCGGCCGAGCCTGGCGCGCGGCGTGACGTGGGAGGCGGAGGCCGCCGACGATGCCGAGGGCAGGCTGGTGGAGGCCGTGCTTGCATATCTGGCGGACCATCCCCATGTGGAAACCGGCGCCCAGCTCCTGGAGGCCTTCCGCGATTCGGAATGGAGGCCGCTTTTGGAAGCGGTGGCGGCGGAAGCCCTGCTCCTTGACGAGGGTTTCGATCTGGAACGGGAATTCGCCGACGCCCTGGCGCGGGTCAACGAGGCGGTGCGGCGGCGGCGCATCGAGCGGCTGCTGGCGCTGGAACGTGCCCAGGGACTCACCCCGGAGCAAAAAGAGCTTCTGCGGCGGGAACTTGCCGCGAGGCGCCCCGCCTAAAGGCTGTAGGCGGAAAGCCGAAAACTGGTTAAAATACGCAGTTTTTTTGGCGCAATCCAAAACCAACCTGGACTCGGGCATCACTATGGCTAGCGAATACGACAAGCAGGACACCCGGCCCAACGAGGCCGACGAACGGCGGCTGCGTCTGAAGAATCTCATCGTCCTGGGCAAGGAGCGCGGCTACCTCACCTATGCGGAGATCAATGACCACCTGCCCGACGACATGCTGGATGCGGAGCAGATCGAGGGCATTGTCGCCATGCTCAACGACATGGGCATCAATGTCTATGACGAGGCGCCGGATGCCGAGACCCTGATCATGACCGAAAACACGGCGGTGGCGGCCGACGAGGACGTGGTGGAGGAGGCCGAGCAGGCCCTGTCCACCGTCGATTCCGAGTTTGGCCGGACCACGGACCCGGTGCGCATGTACATGCGGGAGATGGGTTCGGTGGAGCTGCTCACCCGTGAGGGCGAAATCGAGATCGCCAAACGTATCGAGGACGGCCTCAAACACATGATCCAGGCGATCTCCGCCTGTCCCACCACCATCGCCGAAATCCTCGCCATGGCGGAGAAGGTCGAGCGCGACGAAATGCGCATCGACGAGCTCATCGATGGCCTCATCGATCCCAACGACGTGGAGGAGGTCAGCGAGGAAATGGCGGAGGCGGACGAAGAGTCCATGGCCGCCGACGAGGTGGAGGCGGACGAGGAGGAGGCCGGCAGCGTGCAGTCGGCGAGCCTGCTGCAGCTCAAGGCGGATGCGCTGGAGCGTTTCGCCGTCATCCGTCAGCTCTACAACAAAATGGTCAAGGCGTTGGAAAAGCACGGCCCGGACAGCAAGAGCTACAAGAAACTGCAGGAGCAGATTTCCAACGAACTGATGGGCATCCGCTTCACCGCCAAGCAGATCGAAAACCTCTGCGACAGCGTGCGCAAGCTGGTGGAGGAAGTACGCGGCTACGAGCGGGCCATCATGGAGCTGTGCGTCAACAAGTGCGGCATGCCCCGGGCGCATTTCATCAAGTCCTTCCCGGGCAATGAGGTGAACCCGGAGTGGCTGACGCAGGAGCTGCGCGCCCGCAAGCCCTACGTGGAGCAACTGGCGCGCTTCAAGCACGACATCCTTGATCTGCAGGAAAAACTCATGGCCGTGCAGGCCCGGGTGGGCATCCCCATCAAGGACCTGAAGGAGATCTCGCGGCAGATGTCCACTGGCGAGGCCAAGGCGCGGCGGGCGAAGCGGGAGATGATCGAGGCCAATTTGCGCCTGGTGATCTCCATCGCCAAGAAATACACCAACCGGGGGCTGCAGTTCCTGGATTTGATCCAGGAAGGCAACATCGGCCTCATGAAGGCGGTGGACAAGTTCGAATACCGGCGCGGCTACAAGTTTTCCACCTACGCCACCTGGTGGATCCGGCAGGCCATCACCCGTTCCATCGCCGATCAGGCGCGTACCATCCGTATTCCGGTGCACATGATCGAGACCATCAACAAGATGAATCGCATCTCGCGCCAGATTCTGCAGGAGACGGGGCAGGAGCCCGATCCCGCGCTGCTGGCGAAAAAGATGGACATGCCCGAGGAGAAAATCCGCAAGATCCTCAAGATCTCCAAGGAACCGATTTCCATGGAGACGCCCATCGGCGACGACGAGGATTCACATCTGGGCGATTTCATCGAGGATGTTTCCACCATGCAGCCGGTGGATGCCGCCGTGTATTCCAGTCTGCGCGAGGCGACGCGGGAGGTGCTCGAGTCGCTGACGCCGCGGGAGGCCAAGGTGCTGCGCATGCGCTTCGGCATCGAAATGAATACCGACCACACCCTGGAGGAAGTGGGCAAACAGTTCGATGTCACCCGCGAGCGCATCCGTCAGATCGAAGCCAAGGCCCTGCGCAAGCTGCGCCATCCCAGCCGGTCCGAGCGGCTGCGCAGCTTCCTCGACGAGTGATGGCGATCATTTCGCGAAAGGCCGGCATTGCCGGCCTTTTTTTCATGGGTGCGTCGGCTGCCGATTGCGCCCCCTTGGCCCGCGCGCATAGAATGGCGGCCTTGCGCGGACCTTGGCTTCGCGTCTTCGGGCCTGTAGCTCAGCCGGTCAGAGCAGAGGACTCATAATCCTTTGGTCCTGGGTTCGAGTCCCAGCGGGCCCACCAGAAGCGCCCTTCCCCGTGGGTGGCCACGGCCTTCCTCTTCCGTGCCCCTTCGCTAACGCCTTCGACCCGGCAAGCCCTGGACCCGGCTCGGGCTTTCACACCCTGAGGCGGTTGCCGTGCAGCAGGTGGTGATAGACGAAGTTCTGCAGCATGACCCGCTGTCCCAGGGTCAGGCGTTCGAAGGCGACGCCGTAGTCGGCAAGGGGCACTGCCTGCTCCGGGTGGGGACGTTCCACGATGCGCTGGATGGCGGCGTCGAAGGCGAACACGCCGATGCCGGTGAAGGCGCGCACGGTCAGCGTCTGCCCGTCCCCGTAGGGCAAGGGCAGACCGCCTTCCTGGGGCGTGCCCACGAGCACGCTTTCCCCTGGCGCATAGCCACGGTAACCCAGCGGCAGGCCCGGCGCTAAAGACCGGCCCGGGTCGGCCGCTATTTCTGCCAGGCGTTGCAGGATCCAAAACGCGCCCATGGCTGATCCCACCCATAACAATTTCCTCCGCTGGCTGAAATTCGCCTTCGCCTTCGAGCTGGTACTGGTCGCCCTGGTCACCGGCATGGCGATCCTGAGCCTGCGCACCCTGCGGGCGGAAGTGCAGGGCATCGTGGAGATGCAGAATACGCAGCTTGCCCGCATCCACGAGATGCGGAGCACGGTGCGGGAGCGCATGCTGCGGGTGAACATGCTTTTGACGGAGCTTGATCCCTTCAGGCGGGACGAGTACCGCCAGGCCATCTACGCCCTGGCGGAGCGCTTCATGAAGGTGCGCGGTGAAGTGGAGGCGGCGGCGCAGGATGATGCCGAACGGGCCGCATTGGCCGCAGCACGCGCGGCGAACCGGGAAACGGCTCTCGTCGTGGAACGCATCCTGGAGCTGGAGGAGGCGGGGGCGGTGGAGGAGGCACGGCGCCTGTTGCTCACCCAGGCGGTGCCCCTTCAGGAGGCGGTGCTGGCGCGCACCGAGGGTCTTCTAGAGCTTTACCGGCAGAGGACAGCCGAGGCCATTGCCCGCGCCCGTGCCCTCTATGGGCGCACCCTGCTTGCCCTCGGTGGGCTGGGCTTGGCGGCCATGGTCCTCACCATCGTCACCGGCGCGGTGGTGGTGCAGCGCAGCCGCCGGGATCGGCAGCAGCTTCTGGATGAAATGGCCGGTCATGCCGAAACCGCCGCCCGTCTGCAGAAGCTGAGCCACACCCTGGAGGAGGAGGTGGCGCAGCGGACGCGGGAGCTCAAGCACACCGCGGACCTGTTGCGGGAGGCGCAGCGCATTGGCCGCATGGCCCATTGGGAATGGGAGGTGGAAAGCGGACGGTTCACCGCGGCCGAGGAAATCCATTCCCTCTTCGGCCTCGATGGCGGCAAGGGGATGCTCACCTACGACGACTTCATCGCGCGGGTGCATCCCGATGACCGCAGGCGTTTCCATCAGATGGTGACCCAGGCGCTGGCCTTGGGCGAGCCCTACCGTTTCACCCACCGCATCGTTCTGCCCGATGGCAGCGTGCGCCACATGCTGGAACAGGGGGTGGCGGAGCGGGACGCGACGGGACGCGTCTTGCGGCTCCTGGGCACCGTCCAGGATGTCACGGAGACGGAAAACCTGCAGCGGGAGCTCTGGCAGCTTGCCCATCGGGACCCCCTCACCGGGCTGCCGAACCGGCTTTTGCTCATGGACCGGCTGGCGCAGGCGGTGGCCCTGGGGCGGCGCGACGGCCGCGAGTTTGCCCTCGTGCTCTTCGACCTGGATGGCTTCAAGGCGGTCAACGACCATTGCGGCCACCAGGTGGGGGATGCGCTCCTCGTGGAAGTGGCGCGCCGGGTGCGTGAAGTGCTGCGGGAAGGGGACACCCTCTGTCGCTATGGGGGCGACGAGTTCGTGGGGATTTTCCCCGGGGTGGGGCCGGGCAGCGAGATCGAGGCCCTGGTTGCCCGCATCGAATCCTGCTTCGCCGAGCCCTTCGCCCTCGACTGCAGAGTAGCGAGGGTGCGGGCGAGCATCGGGCTTGCCTTCTTCCCCGCCGATGGCGTGAACGCCGACGACCTGCTGCGTTGCGCCGATGCGGACATGTATCGGGCCAAACGCGGCGGCTCACCCCGACTGCCTGCGCACGGGGTATAATCGCCACCAGGTTACCGCCGCCGCTTGCGGCGGTTTTCTTTTTGGTTTGCCTTTCATGTCTGCACTTTCTTCCGACGCCGGGCTTGCCTTGGAGGTGGCACGGCGGCGCACCTTTGCCATCATCTCCCATCCCGACGCGGGTAAGACCACGCTCACGGAAAAGCTGCTCCTCTTTGGCGGGGCCATCCAGCTTGCCGGTACGGTGAAGGCGCGCAAAAGCGCTCGGCACGCCACCTCCGACTGGATGGAGGTGGAAAAGCAGCGGGGCATCTCCGTCACCAGTTCGGTGATGCAGTTCGAATACGCGGGGCATGTCATCAATCTGCTGGACACGCCCGGCCACGAGGACTTCTCCGAGGATACCTATCGCGTGCTCACCGCGGTGGATTGCGCGGTGATGGTGATCGATGCGGCCAAGGGCGTGGAGGCGCAGACCATCAAACTGCTCGAGGTGTGCCGTCTGCGTGCCACCCCCATCATCACCTTCATCAACAAGCTCGACCGGGATGGACGCGAGCCCCTCGCCCTCCTGGAGGAGATCGAATCGGTGCTGAAAATCGATTGCGCCCCCATCACCTGGCCCATCGGCATGGGCAGGCACTTCCGCGGCGTGTGGCACCTGCCGAAAGCGCGTCTGCTGCGTTTCAGTGCCGGTGAGGAAAGATGGCGCGGCGACCAGGAGATCATTGAGGGCCTTCACCATCCGGCGCTCATGGCCGCTTTCCCCGACGAGGTGCCCCGCCTGCGCGAGGATGTGGAACTCATCCAGGGCGCGGCCGCGCCTTTCGATCAGGGGCGCTTCCTTGCCGGCACGCAGACACCGGTCTTTTTCGGCTCCGCCATCAACAACTTCGGTGTACAGGAGGTGCTCGAGGCGCTCATCGAGTGGGCGCCAGCGCCCCAGCCGCGCGACGGCGGCACGCGCCAGGTGAAGCCGACGGAGCCCGCCTTCACCGGCTTCGTGTTCAAGATTCAGGCCAACATGGATCCCAAACACCGGGACCGTATCGCTTTCTTCCGCGTCTGCTCCGGGCGCTATCGCCCCGGCATGAAGGTGAACCACATGCGCCTTGGCCGGGAAATGAAGCTCGTCCATGCCCTCACCTTCATGGCCAACGAGCGGCTGCACCGGGAGGAGGCGGTCGCCGGGGACATCATCGGTATTCACAACCATGGTCAGTTGCAAATCGGTGATACCCTTACCGAGGGCGAGAAGCTCGCCTTCAAGGGCATCCCCTATTTCGCGCCGGAGCTTTTCCGCCGTGCCCGTCCCCGCGACCCGATGAAGGCCAAGCAACTGTTGAAGGGCCTGCAGGAACTGGGGGAGGAGGGCGCCATCCAGGTCTTCGAGCCCCTTGCCGGCGGCGAGCTGCTGCTGGGGGCGGTGGGGCTGCTCCAGTTCGAGGTGGTGGCGGCGCGCCTGGCGGTGGAATACAAGGTGGATGCGATCTATGAGCCGGCCGACATCCACACCGCGCGCTGGCTCGTCTTCCCCGATGCGTCCACGCGCCGGGATTTCGAGAAGGAACAGATGAGGCGGCTGGCCACCGACGTGGACGGCAATCCCGTCTACCTCGCCAGCAACCGCTACAACCTGAACGTGGTGATGGAAAAGTGGCCGCAGGTCGCCTTCCACGCCACCCGCGAGCACGGTCAGCGCTTCCTCTGACCGCCTTGCGCCCGCGGCGCAGACTGTCTAGAGTGAAGGCGTGGGCCGTTGGCGGCCCGATCAGCGAAGGAGCAGACATGCAGACCTCTCACTTGATTCCGTGGCTCATGGTGCTCGCCCTGGGTGCCGGTTGCGCCGGCGCGCCCGACTGGGGTGGGCCGAAATATGGCGAGACAGCCGGCAGTGCAGTGCAGACCGATCGCAACGGACGCATCACCCACATCGAGCTCATCAAGGTGGATGAAGACTACAAATTCGGCATCGGTACGGTGGCCGGTGCCGTGGCCGGCGGCCTGCTCGGGTCCCAGATCGGCCAGGGCCGCGGCACCACCGCCGCCACCGTCATCGGTGCCGCTGCCGGTGCCGCCGCAGGCACGGTGGTGGAGAGCAAGATGAAGAAAAAAGATGCCCAGCGCATCACCGTACAGATGAACAGCGGCGGCACGGTGACCATCGTGCAGCCGGTGGATGAGCGCCTGAAGTCGGGCATGGCGGTGCGCATCGAAGGCAGTGGCGAGTTGGCGCGCGTAGTGCCGCGCTGACCATCCTGGCGCCTCGCCGCCGGGAAGGATGAAACGGCTTCGCCGTAATCGGTTCCCTCACGCCTGCCCGCCCCCGGAAGGGGGAGCACGCGGAAACGCTTCGCGTTGTTTCACGTTGAAGGGAGAAACCCATCATGTACGAACGCATACTCGTCGCCGTCGATGGCAGCCCCACCTCAGAGCGCGCCTTGGAGGAGGCCATGGGACTTGCCAAGGCCCTAGGTTCCCGTCTGCGCCTGGTGCACGCCGTGGATGAAGTGATCTGGGACTGGGAAGGCGAGTGGGTCAATCCCCAGGCGCTGTGGGATGCCATGGCGAGGGGCGGCCAGGCTCTCCTGGAACGGCTCATCAAGCGGGTCCATGCGGCGGGCATCGAGGGCGATTTCAAACTGCTGGAAATCACCACCGTCGGCCAGCGCCTGGCGGAAGCCATCGTCAAGGAAGCCGAAGACTGGCCGGCAAATCTCATCGTCGCCGGCACCCATGGCCGGCGCGGACTGTCCCATCTGCTGCTGGGCAGCGTGGCGGAAGGCATCGTGCGCGTGGCCAGCCGCCCGGTGCTGCTGGTGAGGGGAGGGTAGGCTTCAGGTTACAGGGGGCAGGGGACAGAAGACAGGGGACCCCGGTGCGGTTGCGTTCCTGAGGCCTCCGTGTCTTCCCGGGTTTTCCCTTTTGCGCCGCGGAGGCTTTAGGCAAATCCTAAGGCGTGGCCGTAGGGTAGTCCCGGGAAGTGGAAGGGAACGGGGCCTTCGGGTTTGGCGTGCAGGAACTGTTCCACGAAGGGGTCCTTGGAGGCCACCATTTCCTCCGTGGGGCCGGCAGCGGCGATTTTGCCGTCGAGGATGAGGTAGATGTAATCCACCACCTTGATGGACTCGCTCACGTCGTAGGTGACGACAATGGAGGTGATGCCCAAAGCGTCGTTGAGCTTGCGGATCAGGTTGGCGATGACGTTGAGGGAGATGGGGTCGAGCCCGGCGAAGGGCTCGTCGTAGATGAGCAGTTCCGGATCCATGGCGATGGCCCGCGCCAACGCCACGCGGCGGGCCATGCCCCCCGACAGCTCGCTGGGGTAGAGATGGCGGGCGCCACGCAGTCCCACCGCGTCCAGCTTCATGAGCACGAGGTCGCGGATCATGGATTCCGGCAGGTTGGTGTGTTCCCGCAGGGGAAAGGCGACATTGTCGAAGACGGTGAGGTCGGAGAAAAGGCCGCCTGCCTGGAACATCATGCCCATTTTGCGCCGCAGCCTGTAGAGGGCCTCGTCGTCGAGCTCGTGCACCACCTGGCCCGCCACCCGGACACTGCCCCGCGCGGGCTTGAGCTGGCCACCGATGTGGCGCAAAAGGGTCGTCTTGCCGCAGCCGGAAGCGCCAAGGATGGCCACCACCTTGCCCCGCGGCACCTTGAGGTCGATGCCCTGCAGGACGGGCCGGTCGCCGTATGAAAAATGAAGGTCCGAAATTTCGATCAGGGAATCGCTCACGATGCGCCCCGCTTTGCGAAAAACTCGGATTTTACCGCGGTTTTCCCCTTAAGATCGGGGCGGGCGCTCATCGGGCGCCTCGATGATCAGGGTGAGCGTCTGCTCGCCCAGGGAGAACGCCTCCTCCACGCGCCCCTTCACTTTGATGCGTTCCCCTTTCTTCGGCAACGGGCGCTCGGTCACCACGGTGATGCTGCCGGTGCCATCGTCGAGGGTGAAATACTTGATGACGAGCAGGGAAAAGACGTTTTTCACCTCGCCTTGCACGGTGACGTTGCGGCCCGCATATTCGCGGGGATGGGCAAGGATATCGCCGATGGCGGTGGTCCCGAGGCAGGCGGTGAGGGCAAGCGTCGTAACGAGCAGGTAAAGCGGGCGCATGGGCAGGGTCCCTCAAGCAAAAGCACAAGTATAGCCCCCGCTCACCGCCACGGGCCTCCCCATGAGCGCCTGTTATGTCCAGATCCTGCAATATGTCGACGGCACGCTGGACGGTGACGAAGGACGTGGTGGCTCAGCATACGGGGCGGGGTTTGCCTACGCCCCATGGTGAGGGGCGGTATGGTCTAGAGTGCAAAGCAGGGCGCAGGCCCAATCCCCGCAAATGCCGGTTTGCCCAAGGGGAGCGGTGCCATCAGGCGCCGGGAGCAGTTTCGATTTCATCCTGAGGAGGACTCATCATGGCAGAGCCCCGTATCCCTGTCACAGCCGAGGAACGCCGGCGCATGATTGCGGAGGCGGCTTATTTCCGGGCGGAGCGTCGCGGTTTCGTCGGCGGCGATCCGGTGCAGGATTGGCTGGAAGCGGAGGCCGAAATCGACCGCATGCTCGCCGCCGGGAAGGCACCCCTTTCCGCCACCGGGCAGCGGCAATTCGAGGCACGCCTCGAGGAGGAACTCAAGGCCCTCGAAGCCCGCATCGAAGAACTGAAGGTCAAGGCTTCCCTGGCGAGGCTGGAACTCAAAAGCGAATTCAATCGGGAGCTGGAAACTCTGGAAGTGTTACGCAACCGGCTGCGGGCACGGCTGGAAGCCATCCGCGAAGGGGTCGAAGGAGCCTGGGAGGAACTGCGCGCGGGGGCGGAGAAGGCCTGGGACGATCTGCGCACAGCGGTGGAGCGGGTGGCGGCGCGGTTCAAATGATGGGGCGGTCCGCCCGACGGATTGAGGAGACAGCGATGAAGCTCACATCCCCTGCATTCCCCCACGAAGGGGAGATTCCCGACGTCTATACCTGTGATGGCCGGGATGTCTCGCCGCCATTGCAATGGACCGGCGTGCCGCCGGGAACGAAGAGCCTGGTCCTCATCGTGGACGACCCCGACGCCCCCGACCCGCGCGCGCCGCGCATGGTGTGGGTGCACTGGGTGCTCTACAACCTGCCTCCCGAGCTTCCGGGGCTGGCGGAAGCGGCGGGCGTGCCGAAGGGGGCCACTGCCGGCATGAATGATTTCGGCCGCACCCGCTACGGCGGACCGTGTCCGCCCATCGGCCGCCATCGCTATTTCTTCAAGCTTTATGCCTTGGACACGCGTCTGCCCGAGATGGGGGCCATCACCAAGGCCCAGCTGGAACGCGCCATGTCCGGCCATGTGCTGGCGGAGGCAGTGCTGATGGGTACCTACGAGCGTGGCTAAAGGGAAATGCCCGACTGGAACGTGGTGATCACCGCGCGCGACCAGGGGTTTGCGCGCGCCTGCGAGCTGCTCGCGCCGCTCGCCTCCCTGCAGTCCACCGCCTACTACAACGTCATGGTGGGACAGGCGGCCGATCCTCTGGCCTTTCTCGCGGAGGCGGAGCGTGTTCCCGGCATCGAAAGTTTCGTGGCGCGCATCGTGCCGGTGACCGTCACCTTCCATTTCCAGTCGCCGGAGGAATTCGAAAGCCAGGCGGGCCGTGCCGCGTTGCCATGGCTCGAAGAACTTGCCGGCAGCCGGTTCCACGTGCGCATGCACCGCCGCGGCTTTCGCGGCCGTCTGGTGAGCCCGGTGGAGGAACGCTTCCTCGACCATTTTCTGATCGACCATCTGCAGGCCAAGGGGGCGACGGCTCAGGTGGACTTCGACGACCCGGATTTCATCCTCGCGGTGGAGACCGTTGATCAGCAGGCGGGTCTTTCCCTCTGGTCACGGACGGCGCGCGCCCAGCACCCGCTGCTTCGTCTCGACTGATGCGGCTTTCTGTCTGCGCCCAGGCCGCCCTCGATTATGTTGCCCGCGGGTGGGCCGTGCTCCCCGTGCGCCCGCGGGATAAGCGTCCCCTCATCCCCTGGCAGACCTACCAGACCAGCCGCCCGACGCCGGAAGAGGTGCGCGCGTGGTTCGCGCGCTGGCCCGATGCCAACGTGGCCATCGTCACCGGCGCCATCTCCGGTCTGGTGGTGCTCGACGTCGATCCGGCGCACGGGGGCGAGGCGAGTCTCGCGCGCTTGGAAAGGGAGCACGGCCCCCTGCCCATCACCGTGGAGGCGGTCTCGGGCGGTGGCGGACGGCATCTCTACTTCGCCCATCCGGGGGTGGAAGTCCGTAACCGCGTGGGCCTGGCGCCGGGCATTGATCTGCGCGGCGATGGGGGACTGATCGTCGCTCCGCCGTCCATCCACCCTTCCGGGCGCAGTTATGTCTGGCGTCCCGGTCATGCGCCGCGGGAACGCCCCTTGGCGCCCCTGCCCCGCTGGCTGCTCAGTGATGCGAGAGCCCGCGCCGGACATCCCGTTGCCTACTGGCGCGAGCTCATCGCGCGCGGGGTGCCGGAGGGGCGGCGCAACAGCACCATTGCGTCTCTCGCCGGACACCTGCTGTGGCGTGGTGTCGATCCGGACGTGGTGGCGGAGCTTCTGTTGTGCTGGAACCGTGAGCGCTGTGAGCCCCCGCTGCCCGACGAGGAAGTGTTGCGTACGGTGGCCAGCATCACCCGGCTGCACGAGCATGATGAGAAACCCTGAAGCCGCACCGCTTTGTCCTTGCGCCGGGGACGGGGCTTGACGATTGGTGTTGCCAGGCGCAAGCTGCGACGATGTTCCCCGTGCCTTCCCGACCCCTCACCGAGGCCGATCTCGCCCGCCTGGAAGGCTTCCTGCGATCCCGCGCCTGCGGGCCCGATGCCATGGGTGTGTCCCGTGCCCATGGTTTTCTCACCGCTGCCGTGAGCGGCCCGGAGGCCTTGTCGGCGGAGGAATGGATCAGGCTGGTCTTCGATGAACCGGTCTTTGCCAGCGGGGAACAGGCGGGTGAAATGCTGGGGCTTGCGCTGGCCCTCTACCGGGACATCGAAGAGGGTTTGCGCCAGGGGGATTTCCGACCGGTGTGGGAGGCGGTGGCGGATGGCTTGCGGGTGCGCTTCGATCCCCGTCCCTGGTGTGAGGGTTTCCTCGCCGGCACCCGGCTCTTCGGCGAGCACTGGGCCGGCGCGGCGGGCGGCATGCTGCGCCAGCCCCTGGAGGTGATCCAGCGCTTGGCCTGCCTTACACCCTCCGGAGGCGAAAGCTATGCGCGTCTGTGCGAGGCCCTGCCGCTTGCCGTGCAGGTGATCTACCTCTACTGGCGGGATCGCCTTGAATCCGGGCCGGCCACGAACTAATCTCAAACTGTCCAGCATGGCAAGAGTGGAAGGAGGACGCACCATGGCCATCGCTTCTGAGACTTTTTCCGGCAGCGGGCCGGACATTCCCCGTGATCCCCATGCTGAATCCATCATCACCCCCTGGTCGCGTACCGATGCGGAACGCATCGCTGCCGCGGAGGGACTTGCCTTCACCGATGCCCACTGGCAGGTGTGTGAGGCGCTGCGTGCCTATTTCCTGCGCCATCAGGAAGCCGGTCTGCCCATCCATTTGCGTGACCTGCACGATGCCCTCGACGAAGCGTTCCACGCCCAAGGGGGCTTGCGCTATCTCTACACGCTTCTCCCCGGCGGGCCCATTGCCCAGGGCTGCCGCCTTGCCGGTGTGAGGCCGCCCTTTACCGCCTGCGACAATAGCTTCGGCAGCGTCGCCTGAAAGGGAATGGGGCGCAGGGTAGCCTTCGCGCCGCCCGTTTTTCGCCGAAATCCGGCCTGCCCACCTGCGCTTTTTTTCCGGCGGGCGCGGCGCGGGAGGGGCTCCCCATTTCTTTCTGCAACAATGGGGCGCTATCCTACCGGCCATGCAACCGCCAAAGGAAACCCTGCAGGAAAGTATTGCCGCGCAACGACGCGAGCTGAAGACGCTGCTTGCCGCGCCTCTCGCCGCGGTGGCGCGGGCGGTGGCCGCCGTCTGGCCCGATCGCGCCCGGCTGGATGCGGTGCTGGAGGAGATGCTGCCCCGGGTGCCCCATTGCAAATATCTCTACGCCCTCGATGTGCACGGTGTGCAGATCAGCGACAACGTGGGCCACGAGGGCATCGTGGAGGCGGATTTCGGTCGCGACCGTTCCGAACGGCCCTACCTACGCGAGGCGGTGCCGGCGGACGGCTTCCGCCTGTCCCAGGCCTACATCAGCCTGCGGGAAAAGCGCCCGGCGCTGACGGCGATCCAGCTGGTGCGCAACGCATCCGGCCTGGTGCTGGGCTTCGTCGGTGCGGATTTCTTCCTCCACGATCTGCCACTCACCCGGGAACTCTATGAGGAGCCCCGCTACTGGCGCCAGATCAAGGGCGATCCTTCCATCCGCGGCACGGTTTTCCATCAGACGCGCGCGGAAAGCGAGATGGACCGGCACATCGACACCGTGCTGGGGGTGGTGGAGGAACTGATGGTGGATCACGGGGTGTATCACGTGATCCTGCATTTTTCCAGCAGCCGGGCGGTGCTGTGGGTGATCGACGATCCCTACCGTTACCGGCTGCTGGGCATCGAAGCGCTGATCGATCCCGACAGCTGTCTTGCCTATCCCCGTCGTCCCTATCCCGCGGGCGTGGCGGTGCCCAAGGAAAGCATTCGTCCGGTGCTGGATCAGCTCAAGGCATTGCGCTTCATGGATGAGATGTTCTACCTGCGTTCCGGCACCCTCAATCTCTTCAACGGCATCGTGGGCCTCACCTTTTCCTGTGACGGCTCCCACTACATCCCCTATGACGAATTTCTGCGCATGGACCAGGCCTTCTGGCTGGGCAGCGTGGGCAACCCCTAGAACGGAAAACCGCCCCGGACGGGGCGGTGTGGACATCAGTGCTGGCCGGCTTTTTTGCCCTTACCGGCGCCCTTGTGTTTGCCCTTGTCTTCATGCTCCCCTGCGGCGGGCATCGCGGGCTGGGCGGGGGTGGCGGGCGTGGCCTTGGGGGGCTCGGCGGGTTTGCCCGCTTCATGGGTCGCCGGCATGGCTGGGGTGGCCGGGGTGGCGCGGGGGCTACGCGGCTCATCGGCGGCGTGGGCGGCAACGGCAAAGCTCAAAGTCGCAAACAGGATGGCAAGAGACTTATTCATGCTGACCTCCGTGTGTGAGTGGGAACCGTCGCGGACAAAAAGGAAAAACGCTGCATCCCCGCTGCGGTTGACAGGGGTGAGGTAAAGGGAGGAATAATCCTGCATTGCTGCGGAGGACATCCATGCCCACGGTGACCGTGAACGGAAAATCCATCACCCTCCATCTCACGCCCCGGGCGCAGATCGCACTCGCCGCGCGCCAGCAGCCGCTGTTGGCGGAGATGGAACTTTATTTCAGTTGCCTCATCCGCAAGCGGGTGCACTTCCGCGAGCTTGGGGAAGGGGCGGCGGGTGAGGTGGCGGCGGAGAAACTCCACGTGCGCTTCCGTCCGGTGGTGAGCCGTGCCTGTGGGGCGAAGGTGGCCGATGGGCCGCCGCCGCTTGCCGAGGTGGACATCGTGCACGCCGAAGCCTACACACCGGACTGGCTTGCCATTGATTACCGCGACGGCGAGTGGCAGGGAAGCTTCGGTTATGGGGCGCGTTGAACGTCTGTTGTTACTCGCCTTCCTGTTGCCCGCGGTGGCGATGGCGGAGCGCCCCCTTGCCGAGGCGGCGGCGCGGGCGGCCCAGTTGCGGCTGGAGATGGCGCGCAAAGAGGCGGCGCAGGCCGAACGGGCGTATCAGCTTGCCCAACAGGAACTCGCGGAGGCGAAGCAGCGCGAGGAAACCCTGGGCCGCGAGTTGGAGGAGGCACGGAGACAGAGGCAGAGACTCGAGGAGGCGGCCGAAGCCCAACGGCGGGCGCTCAAGGAGGCCCGTCAGCGGGTGCAACGGGCGGAGGCGGAGGTGCGGGCCGCCTGGGGTCCTTGATCAGGCGGCGCGTAGGGCAGCCACGATGCTGAGGCGCGCGGCGCGCAGCGCCGGCAGGAAGCCGCCCACCACCCCCATGAGGGCGGCGAAACCCAGGGAGGCGAGCACGATGCCCGGCGTCAGGCGGAAGCCGAAGGCGACCTCGGAGAAGGTCTGCCAGT
The DNA here is from genome assembly GCA_023511995.1 of Burkholderiales bacterium. Lineage (NCBI taxonomy): Bacteria > Pseudomonadati > Pseudomonadota > Betaproteobacteria > Burkholderiales > Burkholderiales bacterium. The sequence continues at coordinate 26,286 of JAIMAL010000008.1, read as the reverse complement.
TCATGGTGGAGAGGGTGAAGAACTGCATGAACGCAGCCGCCACCACGCCCACCACCCCGCCGGAAAGCGCCAGCAGCAGGGACTCGGCGAGAAATGCGATGAGGACGTGCCGGCGGGTGAAGCCCAAGGCGCGCAGGGTGCCGATTTCGGTGATGCGGTTGGCGACGGCAGCGTACATGGTGATCATGGCGCCGATGGTGGCGCCCAGGGAAAAGATCACCGCAAGCGCCAGTCCCAGGATTTCGATGAAGCGCGCCAGCACCTCCGACTGGTCGGCGTAAAAACGGGTCTCCGGCTTGCTTTCCACCGTCAGGCGGGGGTCCGTCTCCAGGCGGGTGCGGAAAGCAGCAAACCGTGTGGGATCGGCGAGCTTCACCACCACCGAGGAATAGACCGGGCGACGGAAGGCCTGCATGAGCTGTTCCCCATCGCCCCAGATTTCGGAATCGAAGGCGCTGCCACCGGCCTCGAAGATCCCCACCACCCGCCATTCCCGCTGGCCGAAGCGGACGGTCTCATTGATTCCCGCACCCTGGAAACGGCGCGCCACGCTGCTGCCGGCGATGATTTCGGACGCACCCGGCCGGAACATGCGGCCCGCCGTGAGTCTCACCTGGGGGCGCAGGGCCAGGCCCTGGGGCCCAACGCCGCGGATGGTGACGTTGGCTGGTCCTCCGGACTCCCGCTTGCGCAGGCTGATCAACACCACCACCTCTTTGGACACCAGTCGCCGGCCCGCGGCATCGAAGGCCACTTCCGGCTGACTTTCGATGATGGCCGCCTGGGCGCGCTCGATACCGCTTTGCACTTCGGTCTGGGCACCACGCCGGATCACCACGGCGTTGTCGGGCGCGCCGCTTTGCACCAGCGCCGCGCGCAGGCCTTCGCTCAGCATGAGCACGGTGGCGAAGACGAAGACCACCAGCGCCATGCCCCCTGCGGTGAGCAGCGTGGTCATGCGCCGCGTGACGAGATTGCGCGCCACATAGGGGAAGGGCACACCGGTGAGCGACATCAGGCAATGCTCCGCAAACCGGCCACGATGTTGACCCGCGCCCCCTTCTCCGCCGGCACCGCGGCCGCCGCCACACCCACGGCGATGGCGGCAGCGGCCTGCAGCCAAAGGGTGGCCGGCTGGATGCGGAAGACGGGGAAGAGACTGGCCAGTTGCCCGCCAAAGGCGTAGGCGGCGGGGAAGGTGAGGGCAATGCCCAGCGCACCCCCAAGGGTGGCGATGGCCAGGGATTCCCCATAGACCAAAAGGCGCACGAAGTCGGGGCCAAAACCCAGGGCCTTGAGGGTGGCGTATTCGGCCAGGCGTTCCCGCGCCGTCATCGCCATGGTGTTGGCCATCACCGCGAGGATGATGAGGATCACCACGTAGGAGACGACCTGGATGGCGAGGAGAATGGCCTCGGTCATGGAGACGAAGGAAAGCTGGAAAGCCTTTTCCGTTTCCGTGCGCGTCTCCGCCAGGGAATTGCGGAACAGTTCGTCCACTGCCGAGGAGAGGGCCGCCGCCCGTCCCGCATCACTGATGCCGACGATGAACACCCCCACTGTGTTGGCGCGTCGGGGGTACTGGCGTTTCGCCACTTCGTTGAGGTAATCCCAATGGAAGAAAAACAGCCCCTCGTCGGTGGTGGCTTCCGCACCCCGGTAAATGCCGCGGATGACGAAGCGCCAGGTGCCGGGCCAGATGGTGCCGCGCAGGGTGACGATATCGCCCATCTTCCAGCCGAAGCGCTGGGCCAGTTTGCGACCAACCACGGCACCCTGCCGGTCACGGAGGAAGGCTTGCATCTCCTCCCCGCTTAAGCGGAATTCCGGATAGAGACGGAAGTAGCTTTCCGCCTCCACGGCGAACTGGGGGAAGAAATTGCGTTCGCTCCCATAGATGCCGCCAAACCAGTTGGAATGGGAGACCTGGGTCACACCGGGTATGGCGCGGATTTTCTGCTGGTAGGACAAGGGCAGGGGAAACACCAGCGAAATGGCGTTGCGGGTCACGAGGCGCGTGCGTGAGGTGGCCTCGGCGCCCGCATACCAGGCCCCCACCACGGTCTGCAGGAGCCCAAAGGCGAGCACGGCGATGGTCACGCCAAGGAGTGTGAGCGCGGTGCGCAAGCGGTGGCGGAAGACGTTTTTGAGGATCAGCCGGAAGAGCATGGCGTGGCCCGGGCGCGTTAAGCTTCCGGGAAGGAAAGACCTCCCGTCGCGCAACCGCCGGCCCGGCCAGCGGGGGCAACAGGGGGTTTTGGCGCAGCCGCATCGGGTAGGCGGGTCATTTCAGGGCAGGGTGTCGGTGGCGGGGGCCTCGTCGGTGAGCACGCCCTTGTCCAGATGGCGCAGACGGTGGGCGCGTTCCGCCGCCTTGGGATCGTGGGTGACCATGATGATGGTTTTGTGGAGCTCCTGGTTGAGGCGATCCAGGAGATCGAGGACATCCCGCGCCGAGGCCCGGTCGAGGTCGCCGGTGGGCTCATCGGCGACGATCAGGGTGGGGTCGGTGATGATGGCGCGGGCAATGGCCACCCGCTGTTGCTGGCCCCCCGACAGTTCCCCGGGGTAGTGGTCCATGCGGTCGGCAAGTCCCACCATGGACAGGGCGAGTTCCGCCCGGGCGCGCCGCTCCCGGCGGGAAAGGCCGGTGAGGAGGAGCGGCAGCTCCACGTTCTCCAGTGCGGTGAGGACGGGCATCAGATTGTAGAACTGGAAGATGAAGCCCACGTGGCGGGCGCGCCAGGCGGCCAGGGAAGGCTCATCCAGCTGCGTGATGTCGACGCCACCCACCTGAAGCAGGCCCGAGTCCGGTTTGTCGATGCCGGCGATGAGATTGAGCAGGGTGGTCTTGCCGGAACCGGAAGGGCCCATCAGGCCGAGGAATTCGCCCTCCTCGATGTCGAAGCTGATGTCCTCTAGCACCGGCACGATCTGGGCGCCCCGCCGGTAGGATTTGCGCAGATGGCGGATGACAACAAGCGCCATGTCAAGGCCTGGCCGTGCGCACGCGGCGGCCATCGCGCAAATCCCCGGGGTTGAGGACCACCGTATCGCCCGGCGACACGCCACTTTTCACCACCACCAGATCGCCGATGGGCTCCCCCAGCACCACCGGCACTTCCTCGACGCGCCCGGCTTTCACCCGCAGCACCACGGTGCCTTTGTCGCGCCGCACCACGGCGCCCGCCGGCAGCGCGGGTTGCGCCTGGCGTTCCGCCTCCTGGAGGGGCCGCGCGAGGAAGGCCACCTTGGCCGCCATGTCCGGCAATACCCGGGGATCGAGGGCATCGAAGGCCACCTTCACCAGCACGGTGGCCTTGGTGCGGTCCACCGTGGGCACGATCCGCGCCACCCGTCCGGAAAAACGCACGTCGGGAATGGCATCGAGCTGGATTTCACAGGGCTGACCGGGCCGCAGCCGGGACAGATTCGATTCCGAAACGTCCGCCTCCACTTCCAGGGTGGACATGTCGGCGAGGGTGACCACCGCCCCCTTGGTTTCCAGGGCGGAGGTGAAGGGGGTGATGACGTCCCCCACATTGGCATGCTTGGTGAGCACGATGCCGTCGAAGGGGGCGCGGATGGCGGTGTAGTCGAGGAGCACGCGCACGTTCGCCGCCTGCGCCTGCGCCGCGGCCACCGCGGCTTCGGCGGCGGCAAGCGCCGCCCGCGCCCGCTCTTCCCGCGCCGCCGCCGTATCCAACGCCGAGGCGGAGATGAAATTGCGCTGGGCAAGCTCCCGCGCCCGGCGCGCGGCCTGCTGGGCATCGCGCCATTCGGCGGCGGCCTGTTCCCGCTGGGCCAGGGCAACCTCGACATTGGCTTGCGCCTGCCGCAGTTGGGCGGCGATGTCCTGGCTTTCCAGGCGGGCGATGATCTCCCCGGCGCGCACCCGGCTGCCTTCGGTCACCCCCAGCCATTCCAGCCGACCGGAGGCCTTGGAGGCCACGGCGGCCTTGCGCGCGGGGGTGACGTAGCCGGTGGCGTTGAACAAGGCAAGCGCCTGGGACGGATAGGCCAGCGTCACGGTGGTGGTTTCCACGGCCACGGCGCGCTGGGTGAACCAGGCCCACGCCAGCAGCGCGGCGGTCATCGCCACGGCGGCAAGGAGATAAGGCCAGCGCCGGCGCCGCCGCAGGGGCAGATCGCGGTCGATGTTGAGGCGCGAAAGATCGGTGTCGTTCATGTCCGCTTTTCCTGGGGCAACCGTGAAGGGTAACCGTTCCCACCGGCACGGTAAACCGCAGACAAAAAGCCACGACAGAAAGCGGGCTTCCGCTATGCTTGTCACCCATGAAGAAGACGTCCGCTTCCGCCCTGCTCAATTCCGGTGTGATGCCCCGGGAGGTTTGGGCGTGGGCGTTGTACGACTTCGCCAATTCCGGCTACACCACGGTGGTGATCACGGCGGTGTTCAATGCCTACTTCGTCTCCGTGATCGCCGGCGGCGCGCCCTGGGCCACGCTGGCGTGGACGCTCGCATTGTCCTTCTCCTATCTCCTCATCGTGCTCACTGCCCCCCTGGTGGGGGCCTATGCCGATGCGCGGGCGGCGAAAAAGTTGCTCCTGGCCGTGGCCACCCTGGGCTGTGTCGTCTTCACGGCGCTGCTTTCCCTGACCGGCCCCGGCAGCCTGGCGCCGGCGGTGCTGTTTCTCGTGTTGTCCAATTTCTTCTACGGCACCGGCGAGAATCTCATCGCCGCCTTTCTGCCGGAATTGGCACGGCCCCGCGCCGTGGGACGCGTCTCTGCCTGGGGTTGGGGGCTTGGCTATCTGGGGGGATTGGTGAGTCTCGCCCTCTGCCTTGCCTACATCGGCTGGGCGCAGGCGCGGGGAAAGCCGCCGGCAGAGGCGGTAGCGGTCACCCTCCTCATCACGGCGGCGTTGTATGGGTTCGCCGCCCTGCCCACTTTTCTCTTTCTGCGCGAGCGGGCAAGCCCTGCGCCCGACTCCGCCGGCGCGGCGCAGCAGGCCTTCCGGCGTCTTTTGCAAACCCTTAAGGAGGCGCGGCGCTTCCGCGATCTTTTCCGTTTCCTGTTGTGCACGCTCTTTTATCAGGCGGGCATCCAGGCGGTAATTGCCCTGGCCGCCATCTATGCCCAGCAGGTCATGGGTTTCAGCGTGCGGCAGACCATCGAGCTCATTTTCGTCGTCAACATCACCGCCGCCGTGGGGGCGCTGCTCTTCGGCGCTTTGCAGGACCGGATCGGCCATGTGGCGGCGGTGGCCCTCACCCTCGTCGGCTGGTTGCTGATGATCGTTCTCGCCTATGCCGCGCGCGGCCCGCTCCTTTTCTGGCTTGCCGCCAACATCGCCGGCCTGTGCATGGGCGCCAGCCAATCGGCGGGCCGTGCCCTGGTGGGGCTGCTCTCGCCGGCAAGCCGCCGCGCCGAATTCTTCGGTCTGTGGGGCTTCGCCGTGAAGCTCTCGGCGGTCTTCGGTCCCCTCACCTATGGCGTGGGCACCTGGCTCACCGGTGGCGATCACCGTCTGGCGATGCTGGTGGTGGGCGCCTATTTCGTGATCGGCCTTGTCATCCTCGCCGGCGTGCGGGTGCACCGGGGCCGTCGCGCGGCCCTGCGCGCGGGTTGAGGGGCGATCAGGTCCCCGGGATGGGGGAGCAGGGCGTCAGGAGGCCGCAGCCACGGCAAGCTGCGCCGCTTCGGTGAGGCTTGCCGCGGAGGTGATGGTGAGCCCCGACTGGGCGAGGAGGTTGCGTCCCAGGTCCACGTTGGTGCCTTCCAGACGCACGATGACCGGCACCTTCACGCCCACTTCCTTCACCGCCTGGATGATGCCCTCGGCGATGATGTCGCAGCGCATGATGCCACCAAAGATGTTGACCAGCACGGCCTTCACCTTGGGGTCGGAAAGGATGATCTTGAAGGCCTTGGCCACAGTCTCCGCCGTGGCGCTACCGCCCACGTCGAGGAAATTGGCGGGTTCACCGCCGTGCAGCTTGATGAGGTCCATGGTGGCCATGGCCAGCCCCGCGCCATTGACCATGCAGCCGATGTTGCCGTCGAGAGCAATGTAATTGAGCCCCACCGCGTGGGCGGCGGCTTCCTTCGGATCATCCTGGGTGGGGTCACGCAGATCGGCAAGCCGCGGCCGCCGCCACAGCGCGTTGTCGTCCACGCTCATCTTGCAGTCCAGCGCCAGCAGCCTGCCCTCTGCCGTGAGCACCAGCGGATTGATTTCCAGAAGCGAGAGGTCGTTGTTGACAAACAGGCGATAGGCATTGCGCAAAAGCCGCGTCATCTCCGCCACCTCAGGCCCCTGAAGTCCCAGGGCGAAGGCGAGATGCCGGCACTGGAATTCCTGCAGACCGAGCAGGGGATCGCAGAGCTCACGCAGGATGCTGGCGGGGTTGTCCCGTGCCACCTCCTCGATGTCCATGCCGCCGCTGGCTGAGGCGACGACGGCGATGCGTTCCTTTTCCCGATCGACGAGCAGGGAAAGATAAAACTCCCGCGCTACCGCCAGGGTCTCCTCCACCAGCACCCGCGCCACGGGCTGGCCCTGGGGGGCGTTCTGCCGGGTGACGAGGCGCGCGCCCAGAAGTTCGTCCGCCGCGCGGCGCAATTCATCCACCGAGTGGACGATGCGCACACCGCCCGCCTTGCCGCGGCCGCCGGCGTGGATTTGCGCCTTCACCACCCAACTGGTGCCTCCCAGTTCATTGGTGGCGACTTCGGCATGCAAGGTGTTTTCGATCACCACCCCCCGGGGCGTGGGGATGGCATACTCACGGAGCAGTTCCTTGGCCTGGTATTCGTGCAGATTCATCGTCATGCAATCCGGCAGTGGGAAGCGCCAATTGTCCAGGAAATCCCATGAGTAAGGAAGCGGCGGCAACCCTTGAGCAGCTCGACTCCCTCGCCGATGTGGAGGCATCCCAGTGGGATGCGCTGGCAGGCAGCCAGCCCTTTGTGCGCCATGCCTTTCTGCGTGCTTTGGAGACGAGCGGCTGTGTCGGAGGCGCAAGCGGGTGGCTGCCCATGCATCTCGCGTTGCGCCGGCAGGGGCGGCTGCAGGCGGCGCTGCCCCTCTATCTCAAGCATGACTCCTACGGCGAATTCGTCTTCGACTGGTCCTGGGCGCGCGCCTTCGCGGCGCGATGGGGCCGCTCCTACTACCCCAAGCTGGTCTCCGCCGTGCCCTTCACCCCGGTGGCGGGCCCGCGCCTTCTGGGCGAGGCGGCGGCGCGCCAGCGCCTCCTCGAAGGCGCGCTGGCGTTGGCGCGCGCGCTGGGGGTGTCCTCCTGGCATTGTCTGTTCCCCACCCGACAGCAGGCGGAGGAACTGGCGCAGGGGGGTCTCCTTTTGCGGCAGGGTGTCCAGTTGCACTGGCACAATGCCGGGTATGCCAGCTTCGATGATTTTCTCGCCTCCCTCACCCGTGAGCGGCGCAAAAAAATCCGCCAAGAGCGGCGGCGACTCTTTGAATCCGGCGTGCGCTTCGAGTGGCGCATTGGCTCCCAAATCAGTGAGGCGGATTGGCATTTCTTCAACCGCTGTTACCGCCACACCTACCGGGAGCACGGTAGCGCGCCCTATCTCAACTTGGCGTTTTTCCTCGAGCTGGGCACGCATCTCGGTGAGGCGTGCCTGCTCGTGCTCGCGCGCCGTGGCGACAAGCCCATTGCCGCGGCACTCAATCTTTTCGATGGCGAGGCGCTCTATGGCCGCTATTGGGGAAGTCTCGAATTCGTGCCGGGCCTGCATTTCGAAACCTGCTATTACCAGGGCATTGCCTTTTGCATCGAACGGGGTCTGGCGCGTTTCGAAGGCGGCGCGGGCGGGGAGCACAAGCTGCCGCGGGGGTTCGTTCCCAGCCTCACCTGGTCGGCCCACTGGTTTGCCGATGGAGATTTCGCCGCCTTCATCGGCCGCGTCCTCACTGCGGAGGCTGCCCAGGTGGCGCAGGTGATGGGGGAGCTGCAAGCGCACGCCCCTTTTCGTCAGGGGGACGGGCGCAACAAGCCTTAGCCTGGCGGAGGCGCTAACCATGACACTTTAGACAGAAAGCCGGGTGCGAGGTCCAGGCTGGTGGATTTTGCGGCGTAGCCTCAGGCATAATCGACGACAGGTCCTCCAAGGAGAACCCGTCATGAGCGAGAGTGGTTCCCGCTTCGATTTCGATGAGTGGATGCGCCTGGCGCAGAGTGATCCGGCGGCCTTCGAGTCGCGCCGCCAGGCAGCCATCGAGGCCCTCATCGCCCAGGCCCCGCCCCACGTGCGGGAACGCCTGCAACGCTTCCAGTGGCGCATCGACATGGAGCGGGCGCGTTGTGACAATCCCCTGCAGGCTTGTCTGAAACTCTCCAGGATGATGTGGGAACTGGTCTATGGCGACCACGGCTTCCTCTGGTCGGTGCGCCAGTTGAGCGAGCCTGCGCCATTGACGCAGCCGGCCGCCTCGGCCCATGTGGTGCCGCTGCGCCCCCGCCGCGAAAGCTGATCGCTCAAACCGCTCCCTTCACGGCGTGGTGGCGGGCCGCTCTGGCCATAGATGCATCACGCCTGGTCCATCTCGTCGGCCCACCGCAGTGCCTCCGCCTGGGCGGCGTTGAGGGTGGCCGCATCGATGCCGCATACCGCGGCATAGGTTTCCAGGATGTGTTCCTCCCCTTCCTCCGTGGCCAGCACCAGCTCCAGGTAGGGCGCATAGGGGCCTTCCCGCGCAAGCAAAGCCTGCTTGATTTCCAGCGGCAGCTTGAGTCCCGCCAGCGCCTCGTTCATGGGCAGATTGAGCAGGGCATCGAGGGTGGAAAACATGCCGACGATGAACAGGGCATCGACCGCCTCCCGCGGCAGGCGGTCCCGACCCAAAAGCTCGGCGAAGCGGCCGCGCACGAGGGCAGTGCGCATGAGGGCGAGGGTGCGGAAATCCGGCTCGCCGCTGGCGAACAGAAGCAGGGTGAGCCAGCGGTAGAGCTTTTCGTAGCCCAGCACCATGAGCGCGTGACTGATGGAGCGCACCGGCTGCAGCAGGCCGCTGGCGGCGGAATTGATGTAGCGCAAAAGCTTGTAGGCAAGGAGCGGCTCCCGTTTGAACACCGCCTCGATGTCCTCGATCTCGGCGCGGCTCAACGTCAGGTTGAGGAGCTCCATGACGCGCAGGCGCTGGGCGTTGAGGCGGCTGGGCTTGTCCGGCGCAAGGCGCGTGAAGGCATAACCCTGAAAAGCCTTGAATCCCAGCTTGCGGCAGGCCAGGAAGAGTTCCTCGGCATCGACGCGGGTGGCGACAAGCCGTGCCTGGCTCAGTTTGGCCGCGGCCACCGCGAATTCCCCCAGGCGCAGCGCATCGCGCCCATGGGCATCGACCCGCAGGTAGTCGGCAAGGGGCAAAAGGGGCCCCATGGCGTCGTCGAGTTCCGGCTCATCGAGGGCAAGCCCATAACCCAGGCCTTTGAGCTCGCTCAAACGCCGCGCCAGTTCCACGGGCTCGCCTTCGGCACGCACGGCGAGCACCAGGCCTTCGCCGGCCAGACGTGGCAGAAAGCCGCTGTCCAGGGTGTGCACGGAAAGGGGCACGAAGATGAGGCGGCCGCCGCGCAGCGCGTGGATGTCGAGATCGAGGAGGCTTGCCAGCAGCATCTCGTCCAGCATCTGTTGCAGCGTGGCCGAGGCTGCCGGGGGCAGGGTTTTCTTCAGCCGCAGCTCATAACCGAGGATGTGGCCGGCGGCATCCAGCACCGGCTGGCGTCCCAGGAAGCGCTGCAACAGGTCGGCGACGCGGGTGCGTTTGCCGTGGGTTTCGATGGGCAGCAGGTCGTTCACCACCGACTGGGTGGCGGCGGTGTCCACCACCCGGTTTTCCGCCGCCACGGGCCGTGGCGGCTTGTCCAGGAGGGGGACGATTTCCTCGATGGGGGCGCCCGCCGGCGCATCATCCGCAGGTGGCTTTGCCTCCTTCGCCGGACGCCCGGTGAAGAATTTGAAATATTTGCCAAGCATCGGGCATTCCTGAAGAAAGACGCGCTATGCTGCTTTCCATCCGCTATAGCGGCAGGGTCGGCCGCGGCTTGAGGGCAAGCCGTATAATGGGCAATTCAACGTGGAATCAGGAGGCAACATGTATGGACTGAGCGTGACCTTGAACCTGCCCTTCGATGCGGCGGTGGAACGGGTGACCGAGGAATTGAAGAAGGAAGGTTTCGGGGTGTTGACGGACATCGACGTCGCCGCCACCCTCAAGGCCAAGCTGGGTTTGGAGCGCCTGCCTTACCGCATTCTCGGCGCCTGCAATCCCGTGCTTGCCAGCAAGGCCATCGAACTGGAGCCCGACATCGGTCTGCTTTTGCCCTGCAATGTCGTCGTCCGCCAGGAGCCGGATGGCAAGGTGAGCATCCTGCTGCTCGATCCCAACATCATGGTGGAGCTGGTGAGCAACAAGGCCGTGTGCGAAATCGCCAAGGAGGCCCGGGCGCGGCTTGATCGGGTGAAGGCCGCCCTCGAAGCCTGAAGCGGCGGCAACGCGGCTGCGTCCCCTTCCGCCCGGCAAGCGTCCTCGGCTGGGGTGTATGATCAATCATGGCCTCCCGCTTCGTCATCGACGCCACTGCCGAGACTTTTGCTCCCCTCGTGCTGGGCAATTCCGAACGGGGCCTCGTGCTTGCCTACTTCTGGTCGCCCCGCGCCGGCCCCTGCATGGTCTTCATGCCGCGGCTGATCCAGCTCGCCGAAGCCTATGGCGGCCGCTTTCTGCTGGTGCGGGTGAACACGGATGAACTTGGCCCGCTGGCCCGCGAGTGGGGCGTGGTGAGCCTGCCCACGGTGAAGTTTTTTCGCCACGGCAAGGTGGTGGAAACCCTCCTGGGGGTGGAAGCCGAGCCGGTCCTGCGCGCCGCCCTCGATCGCCACCTGCCCCGCCCACGGAGCGCGGCGCAGCTTGAGGCCGTGCGACTCTTCCGCCAGGGACAGGTGGAGGCCGCCTACGCCCGCCTCGCTCAGGCCGCGTTGGACAGTCCCGACGACCCCCGCCCGCCCCTCGATCTCGCCCGCCTGATGGTGCAGCATGGGGAGCACGCCCGGGCCCATGCCCTGCTCGAGCATCTGCCGCCCGCGCTGGCGAGCCATCCCGAAATCGAAAACCTGCACACCCATCTCACCCTCATCCTCGCTGCCGATGGGGCACCAGAAATAAGCACCCTTGACGCGCGTGTGCGGGAGGCGCCGGACGACCACGCGGCGCGCTTCCAGCGCGCAGCCCGCCATCTCCTTGCCGATGCCTATGGCGAGGCCCTTGAGGATCTCCTCGCCATTGTCGAGGCCGCGCCGGAATGGCGGCAGGGACTCGCCCGCCGCGCGGCCCAGGCGGTGCTGGCCCTGCCCGGCGTGGCCGATGTCGTGGGGGAGCCCTATCGTCGCCGCCTGGCTGCGCTCAAGGGGCAAAAATGACAAAATTCTCACCTTCTCCCGGCTTGCCGCTCCGGGTTGCAAGCGCCTGAAGGACAGCGCTTTTCCCGTGAGGCATGGGGGGCTGTTGCGTCATAAGTCTGTCTATAATCGCCGATTGGGCCTCAAGCCGGGCGGTGGCGTGACGATGAAAGGGAATGGCCGCCCTGTCGGCCAGGGGGTGGGAAATCTCCATGGATCTCAAGACCGTCTTCACCAAAACCTCGAAGGGAGCCCTGGAGGCTGCCGGCAAGTCGCGGCTCCTCAACCGCGAGCAAAGCCGCGTGCTTGCCCTCGTCGATGGCCGCTCCACCCTGGCTGACATCCTCGCCCGCGCCGGCCGTATTTCCGAGTCCCGCCTGGAAAGCGTGGTGAATACTCTGCTCGCCCAGGGGTTCATCCGCAGCCTGGGCGGCGCAGGCCACACCGTGGCAGCCGAAGACCTGGGTTTTTCCTCCACCATCATCGTCGATGAGGCCAATACCCAGGCCTTTTTCGAAGCGCAGCGCGAGCTGGAGGCGCGGGCGCGGCGCGAAGCCCAACGGGCCGAAGAGGAAAAAGCCCGCGAACGGGAGGCTCTGGGCCGGGAGCTGGCCGCAGAAGCGGCAAAGGCGAACCCCGCACCAGCCCGCACCAACCCGGAAAACCGGCCGGCCGGGACCCATACACCCGAGCCCGTGGAGAAGGTTCCGGCGGGCACTGCGAAACATCAGGCCGAAACCGGGGAAAAGACCTCCGAGGCTGCGGACAAGGCCGCGCTGGAAGCCCGTCTGCTGGAGATCGAGGCGGAGAAGGCCCGCGCCGAAGCGGAACGGCAGCGGCTGGCGCGCCAGCTTGCCGAGGCCCGCCTCGCTGCGGAGCTGGAGGCGCGGGTGAAACGGCGCCTGGAGGCCCGGGCCCGGGAAGAGGAAGAAGCCCGCCGCAGGGTGGAGGAGGAGGCGCGGGCGCGGGCGGAAGCGGAAGCCCGGGCGCGGGCGGAAGCGGAGGCGCGGCTTGCGGAGGAAGCCCGGCGGCGGGAGGAGGCGGAACGTCGTGCCCGGGAAGAGGCGGAAGCCCGCCGCAGGGCGGAGGAGGAAGCGCGGGCGCGGGCGGAAGCAGAGGCGCGGCTTGCGGAAGAAGCGCGCCGGCGGGAGGAGGCGGAACGCCGCGCCCAGGAAGAGGCGGAAGCTCGCCGCAGGGCGGAAGCGGAAGCCCGGGCGCGCGCGGAAGCAGAAGCGCGGCTTGCGGAAGAAGCCCGGCGGCGGGAGGAGGCGGAACGTCGCGCCCAGGAAGAGGCGGAGGCCCGCCGCAGGGCGGAAGCAGAAGCCCGGGCGCGGGCGGAAGCGGAGGCGCGGCTTGCGGAAGAAGCGCGCCGGCGGGAGGAGGCGGAACGCCGCGCCCGGGAAGAGGCGGAAGCTCGCCGCAGGGCGGAGGAGGCGGCCCGGGCGCGGGCGGAAGCGGAGGCGCGGCTTGCGGAGGAAGCGCGGCGGCGGGAGGAGGCGGAACGTCGCGCCCAGGAAGAGGCGGAGGCCCGCCGACGCGCAGAGGAGGAAGCGCAGGCACGGGAAGAGGCTAGACGGCGCACCCGGGAACTTGCCGAACAACGGGCGGCGGCAGAGGCGGCGGCTGCCGCCCGTGCCGCCGAACGCGCCGCGGCCCAGGCGGCTGCCGAGCGGGCGGCGCGGGAGGCCGCCGAGGAGGCCCGCCGTTTCGCCGAAGAGCAGGCCCGCGCCCTGCTCGCAGAGGAGGAAAGGGAAAGGGCGGAAGCGGAGGCCCGCGCCGCGGCCTTTGCCTCCCTTTTCGCCGCGGACCGGCAGCCGCGGCTGTGGCGGGTGCACCTCGACTGGCGCAAGGGGCTGAAAACCGCCGCCGCCTTCCTGGGGATCGCCCTGCTTCTGGGGGTGTTACTGGTGCACCTGGTCTCCTTCGACTTCTACGCGCCACAACTGGCGGCAGCACTTTCCCGGACCCTGGGGGAGCCGGTGCGCATCGGTGGGCTGCGGTTTTCCGCCTATCCCATGCCCCACTGGAAACTCGAGCAGGTAACGATTGGTCACGCCCAGGACATTCGCGTAAGCCACGCCGAGCTCACCCCGCAGCTTTCCGATTGGGGGAGGGACGTCGTCGTGCTGGAGCAGGTGAGGCTAACCGGGGTGAGCCTGGAGGCGGATGCCCTGCCGCGTCTTGGCGCCTGGGCGAAGCGCCAGGCCGCCGCACCGCTGCGACTTGCCCGGGTGGAGCTGGATCAGGTGAGGCTCATTCTGCCGGGCCTGGAGCTGCCGGCCTTCGGCGGTTTCCTTGAGTGGTCGGGCCAGGGGCTGCGGGAGGCGGTGCTCAGCACCGCGGACCGGCGGGCGAGGTTTACGCTACAACCCATGGCGGGAGGCTTCCGGGTGGAGCTTGCGGCCACCCGCTGGATACCGCCTGTGGGCGTGGGCCTGGAATTCGACCGGCTTGCGGCGGAGGGGATGGTGCGGGATGGGGTGTTGGAAGTGCCCACCCTGGAGGGGGAACTCTACGGCGGCAGTGTGCGGGGCAGCGGCCGCGCCCGCTGGCAGGAGGGGTTCAGCGTCCTCTTCGATGGCGAGGTGAAGGGGGTGAATCTCGCCCAGGCGATGCCGGTCTTCACGCCCCTTTTGCGCACCGAGGGCACCCTGGATGCCAAAGTGCGCATCGAAGCGGCTGCCGCCACCTTCGGTGGGCTTGCTGGCGCGCCAACGGTGCGCGCCACCTTCGTGGCCCGGGAGGGGGCGCTGGGAGGCATCGATCTGGTGCGGGCGGTGAACGCCGCCTCCCGCAGCGTGGTGACTGGTGGAGAAACCCGCTTCAACGAGTTTTCCGGCTATCTGGAGCTGGCACGGGGCCGCTACCACTACCGGGGGCTGCGTCTGCGCAAGGATTTGCTGAGCGCCGTTGGGACGGTCACCATCGAGCCCGATCACAGCGTGAGCGGCAGCCTCGTGACCGAGCTGCGCGCCAAGGCGACCACTGTCCGCGTCCCCCTCGTCCTGATGGGCACCCTGGAAACGCCCGCGCTTCGCGGCGCGCTGCCGGTGAAAGGCGCTCCGGTGGAGGGCAAGGGCGCGACGGAAGGTTAGAGGTGCTGCTGCGCCCCGTCACTGACGATGTGGGCCTTGACCGCTTCCAAAGCCTCGCGCAGGGTTTCTTCGGGGATACGGTTCAGCAATTCGGCGAGCAGTTCCGCTGCCTCCCAAGTTTCCTCCGGGAGGCTTTGGGTGTCGAGCTCGGCGACGAAGGCTGCCGCCGCCCCGGCGATGCGCAGCAGAAGCTCCCGTTCCCCCATGAGGAGTTCCAGCTCCCGGCGCAGCATTTGGATTTCCTCGTCTTTGAGCTGGATGATCTGGTGGGGCATGGTCCTCTCCCTGTAAGCCCAGGGATGCCGATGTTGGGGACTTCCGCCTGCCTTGTCAATGCGGGGCGGGGCAGGCACCGGAGCATGGCACGCCTTTTGCAAAGCTTCCCTGTGCAACGAAAAGGGAGGTTTGCGATGTTCCACTGGCTCCGTCCCCACAAATCCCAAACCGTGGAAAACGCCCGCGCCCGTGCCCGGGAACGGGCGCGGGAACAGGCGCCGGCCTCGGCGCCACCCCCCAGCGAGGGCTTGCTGGTGGAGGAAATCAGCCCCGAGGTTTTCCTCCAACTGCTCAAGGAGCAGGGTCGGCGCTGCGTCTGAAATGGGACACGGGTGTTGGCATTTCAGCGCAAGGCCCGTCTGAAGATCAGGCGGGCAGGGCGGCGAGCTGGGCGTTGAGCTTGTCCAGGGTGGCGCGAAAAGTGGCCAGCCGCTGGCGTTCCTGCTCCACTACCGCGGCCGGTGCCCGTTCGACGAAGGCAGGGTTGTCCAGCTTGGCCTGCGCCTTGCGCAGTTCGCCGGTGATGCGCTCGATTTCCCGGGTGAGTCTTGCCCGTTCCGCCGCGACGTCCACCTGGACCTTCAGCATCAACCGGTAATCGCCGACGATCTGCACCGGCGCCGGCGAATGGGGCAGGGCCTGGGTTTCGATGGTGAGCTCGCCAAGCCGCGCCAAGGCGATGAGATAGGGTTTGAGTTCGGCGAGTACGGCCGGGTCGCCCAGGGCGACGGCGGCCACTTTCTGCCCGGGGGGAAGGTTCATTTCCGCGCGCAGGGTGCGGCACGCCCCCACCAGGGCCTTGAGCAGGGACACCTTTTCCGCGGCCGCCGGGTCGATGCGCTCGGGCTGGGGTTTGGGGTAGGGCGCCAGCATGATGCTCTCCCCCTTTACCCCGGCAAGGGGTGCCACCTTCTGCCAGAGCTCCTCGGTGATGAAGGGGATGAAGGGATGGGCGAGCCGCAGGGTGGCCTCCAGTACCCGGATCAGGGTGCGGCGGGTGGTGCGCCGTTCCGCCTCATTCCCCTGTGCGAGCTGGACCTTGGCGAGCTCCAGATACCAGTCGCAGTATTCGTCCCAGACGAACTGATAGATGGCCTGGGCGGCGAGGTCGAAGCGGTATTGGCCGAAGGCTGTTACCACCTCCTCCTCCACCTGCTGCAGGCGGCCGATGATCCACTTGTCGATGTCGGAGTATTGCAGCGGCCGGGTGTCATCGACACCCACGTCGTGGCCTTCGCAGTTCATGAGCACGAAGCGGCTGGCATTCCAGAGCTTGTTGCAGAAGTTGCGGTAGCCATCGCAACGCTTGAGGTCAAACTTGATGTCGCGGCCGTGGGTGGCGAGACTGGCGAAGGTGAAGCGCAGGGCATCGGCGCCGAAGGCGGGAATGCCGTTGGGGAATTCCGCGCGCGTGGCCTTTTCGATGGAGGCGGCCTGTTTGGGATTCATCAGGTTGGCGGTGCGCTTGGCCACCAGATGTTCCAGATCGATGCCATCGATGAGGTCCAGGGGATCGAGGATATTGCCTTTGGATTTGCTCATCTTCTGGCCGTGGGCATCGCGCACCAGCCCCGTCACGTAGACCTCGCGGAAGGGCACCTTGCCGGTGAAGTGCAGCGACATCATCACCATGCGCGCCACCCAGAAGAAGATAATGTCGAAACCGGTGACCAGCACCGAGGTGGGCAGGAACATCGCCAGCTCCGGCGTATCCTCCGGCCAGCCCAGGGTGGAGAAAGGCCACAGGGCGGAGGAGAACCAGGTGTCCAGCACGTCCTCGTCCTGGGTGAGGGTCTTGCAGCCGGCCTTCCGTTCCGCCTCTTCCCGGTTGCGGGCGACATAGACGTTGCCTTCCTCGTCATACCAGGCGGGGATGCGGTGACCCCACCAAAGCTGGCGGGAGATGCACCAGTCCTGGATGTTTTCCAGCCATTGCCGGTAGGTGGTGGCCCAGTTTTCCGGCACGAAACGCAGCTCCCCGGTTTCCACCACCTCCAGCGCCCGCCGCACCAGGCTTTCCATTTTCACAAACCATTGGTCGGTGAGCATGGGCTCGATCACCGCATGGGTGCGGTCGCCCCGCGGCACCATCAGCCGGTGCTTGCGCGTGTCGGCGAGCAGGCCGCGTGCCTCCAGGTCCTCGATGATGCGGGCGCGGGCTTCGTACCGGTCGAGTCCCTGGTATTCCGCCGGCGCCAAGTCGTTCAGTTTGGCATCCGGGGTGAAAATGTTGATGGCGGGCAGGCCGTGCCGCTGCCCCACCTGCCAGTCGTTGAAATCGTGGGCGGGGGTGATTTTCACGCAGCCGGTGCCGAACGCGGGGTCCACGTAGCTGTCGGCGATGATGGGGATGGAGCGCTCCGCCAGCGGCAGACGCACGTGTTTGCCCACCAGATGACGGTAGCGCTCATCGTCCGGATGAACCGCCACAGCCACGTCGCCGAGCAGGGTTTCTGGCCGCGTGGTGGCCACCACCAGATGCCCGCTACCATCCTCCAGCGGGTAGCGGATGTGCCAGAGGAAGCCCTCTTCCTCCTCCGACACCACTTCCAGATCAGACACCGCCGTCATCAGCACCGGGTCCCAGTTGACGAGCCGCTTGCCGCGATAGATGAGGCCTTCCTCGTAGAGACGGACGAACACCTCCACCACCGCGCGGGACAGTCCCTCGTCCATGGTGAAGCGCTCCCGGGACCAGTCGGCAGAGGCGCCCAGGCGGCGCATTTGGCGGGTGATGGTGGAGCCGGATTCCTCCTTCCACTCCCACACCCGTTTGACGAAGGCCTTCCGGCCCAGGTCGTGGCGCGTCTTGCCCTCGCGCTCCAACTGCCGCTCCACCACGATCTGGGTGGCGATGCCGGCGTGGTCGGTGCCGGGCTGCCACAGCGTGTTGTCGCCCTGCATGCGGTGGTAGCGGATGAGAGCGTCCATCAGGGTGTGCTGGAAGGCGTGGCCCATGTGCAGGGTACCGGTGACATTGGGCGGCGGCAGCATGATGCAGTAGGCCGGGCGCGTGGGGTCGAGGGTCGCCGCGAAATAGCCGCGCTCCTCCCAGATGCGGTACCAACGCTGTTCGATCTCGTGGGGTTCGAAGCTCTTGGGAAGTTCCATGGTGAGGCTTCCGGCGCGGAAAAGCGCGGATTATAGCAAGGCTGGCTTAAGGCGCCGGGTCGCTCAGAGGGCGCGAGATCCCTGGCGGATGTTCTGTACTGTGCGTGTGGCCCCTCGGGTGCGAGCGGGGGCTCGATACTGGCTACAGGTCGTTTCCATTTGGCGCTGGCGGTGATTCGCTTCGCCCCAGTTGTTTTTGCAGTTCGCTGGCGATGGACAGGCGCACGACTTCCTCCATGTGGATCATGAACTGGTCCAGCATGCTGGCAAGGGCCCGGTCCAGGGCGAGGTGCAGGCTGGCCTGCAGTTGCTGAGCGAGAGCCTGCTGTAATTGCGCATCGAGGATTTTTGCCACGTCGGCCTTGATGGTGTCGGCGATGAGCTGGATGGTTTCCTCCGACAGCGCATGCAAAGCAGGGGCGGGCGGCTGCGCTTGCGCCGCGGGGGGGCTGCTCTCCCCGGCAGGCGGGGTGGGAGTAAGGTCGGCCAGGCGCACATAGCGGGCCTCGGGCGGAATCTCGAATTCCAGCACCGGCGGGGGGGACGGCGGGGCTTCGCCTGGGGGCGGGGCGGCGGGTTGGGTCTCGGCGCTCGTGGGGGCACTGGAGACCAGGGGCAGGGATTCGGGGGGCAGATCCGGCAGCAATTCGGGGAAGGGGGGAGTGTCTTCCGGCGCGGGCTCGTCGGGGTGGCTCACCGCCTCGGTCAGCACCGGGATGGCGTCGAGGTCGAGGGGGGAGGGCACCACGATGTCGGTGAGGACCGGAACGTCCACCTCCGGCCGGTGCCGCTTCATCAGGGCATCCAGCTTGCCAAGAAGATCGTCCTCGGGCTCACTCATCGCCGGCCATGTCGTGGGTGGTCAGGGGATAGCCGCGGTCGCGGTAAAAACGGAAGCGCTCCCGCGCGCCCCGCAGGTCCTCTTCCTCATTGCTGACGATTTCCAAAAGACGCCGAAAACGGGCGAACACCGCCGGGCGCTCCCCGCTCAGATTGATGAGGCAGTCATCGTGGGGGAATCTTTCCGCCTCGTGGTGGATGAGCACGGGGGTCACCGCCGCCAGGGCATGGTCGGCGCGCACGTGGGGAACGAAACCGGTGGGCGATAGGGTCCACAGCAGCCGGTCGAAGCGTTCCGTGTCCGCCTCATCGGCGGTGAGCACCGCCACTTTGAGCCCGCTCGCCCACGCTTTGGCACAGAGGCGGCAGGCAAAGCGCAGCCGGTCCTCCACCCGCGTGTAGAAATCGATGCGGGTCACGCCGAAGCCCTCGAGCCGGCGGCGCGCCGGGCCAGCCAGTGGAAGAGCAGGGGTACGGGCCGGCCGGTGGCGCCCTTCTCCTGGCCGGATTTCCAGGCGGTGCCGGCAATGTCCAGATGCGCCCAATCGTATTTGCGGGCGAAGCGGGACAGGAAACAGGCGGCGGTGACGGCACCGGCCGGACGGCCGCCGATGTTGGCCATGTCGGCGAAGGGGCTCTTGAGCTGTTCCTGGTAGTCTTCCCAAAGGGGCATGTGCCAGGCCCGGTCCCAGGCTTCCTCGCCGGCCTGCAGCAGCTCCCGCGCCAGGCTGTCGCTGGTGCTGAACAGCCCCGAGGCGTGGTGACCCAGGGCGATGACGCAGGCGCCGGTGAGGGTGGCGATGTCCACCACCGCCTCCGGCTGGAAGCGTTCGGCGTAGGTGAGGGCATCGCAGAGGATGAGCCGCCCTTCCGCATCGGTGTTGAGGATCTCGATGGTTTGCCCGGACATGCTGGTGACGATGTCGCCCGGCTTGTTGGCCGCACCATCGGGCAGGTTCTCGCAGGCGGGGATGATCCCCACCACGTTGAGGGGCAGGCGGCTCAAACCGAGGGCCTTGAAGGTGCCCAGCACACTGGCCGCCCCGCACATGTCGAACTTCATTTCGTCCATCTCCGCGGCGGGTTTGAGGGAAATCCCGCCGGCATCGAAGGTGATGCCCTTACCCACCAGCACCAGGGGCTTGCGCCCCTTGTTTCCCCCTTCGTAGCGCAGCACGATGAGCTTGGGCGGCTGGCGGCTGCCCTTGGCCACGGAGAGAAAGGCCCCCATGCCGAGCTTTTCCAGCTCGGGCTGTTCCAGCACCTCCACCTCCAGGCCATAGGTGCGGCCAAGCCCCAACGCCTGATCGGCGAGATAGGCGGGGGTGCAGACATTGCCCGGCAGGTTGCCCAGGTCCTTGGCAAGGTTCACCCCCTGGGCGATGGCCTCGGCGCGCCGCGCGGCCTCCTCGCAGCCGGCGATCTCGTTGCGCCGTTGCACCGACAGGGTCAGCCTGCGCAACGGCCGGCGGATTTCCTCCGGCTTGCTCTTCATGCGGTCGAAGCGATAGACCGCCTCCATGGCCACCAGCACCGCCTGTTCCACCCGCCATTCCACGCTGCGGCGCCGCACGGGAAGCTCCGTGAGATAGAGAACGGCTTCCATGGCGCCGGTGTCGTTGAGGGTGCGGATGGCAGCGCGCACCGCCTTGCGGTATTCGTTTTCGCGGAATTCCCGCTCCTTGCCCAATCCCACCAGCAGCACCCGGTCACACAGGGTGTTGGGCACGTTGTGCAGAAGCAGGGTGGTGGCGAGCTTGCCCTCCATGTCGCCGCGGCGGACGATGTCGGACAAATACCCGTTGGCCACCCGGTCGATCATTTCCGCGGCCAGCGAGAGTTTGCGCGCCTCATACACGCCGACGACGACGCAGGCCGAACGTTGTTTCTCGGGACTGCCGCTTTTTATGTTAAATTCCACCTCGGACTCCTTTTTCTTTTTGCGAAGCCTTGCGCGCACCGGGCCGGGCGCTGCGGGCGGACAGCGGGCCAAACCCGGCATCCCTCTGAATTATTCGCGTCTTTGCCGCCAAAAGTCAAAGTTCGACCCCCATGCTCTACCGTCGTGCCCTGGTCCAGGAGCTGCTCCTCAACATGCTGGCGGTGTTCGCGGTGTTGCTGGGCATTTTCGTCACCACGCTTTGGATCCGCTTCCTCGGCCGCGCGGCCAGTGGCGCCATTCCGCCGGAGGCGGTGCTGGTGATCCTGGGCTTCAGCACCGTAAGTTACCTGCCGGTGCTGCTGTCGGTGACCCTGTTCGTGGCCACGCTGCTCACCTTCACCCGCATGGGGCGCGACCATGAGCTGGTGGTCTGGCAAAGCGTCGGTCTGGGGGTCACTGCCTGGATTCGGCCGCTGTTGACGGTGGCCATTCCCCTGGCGCTGGTGATTGCCTTGATCAGTCTGTGGCTTTCCCCTTGGGCGGTGCACAAGAGCGCGGAATACCGCAGTCAGGTGGAAAGCCGGGAGGAGCTGTCGGCCATCGCACCGGGGCTTTTCCGGGAGAGCAAACAGGCCGACCGCGTCTATTTCGTGGAAAGTCTCGGTCTCGCCGGCGACAGCGTGCACAACGTGTTCGTCCGCTCGGAACAGCACGGGCGGCTTGGCATCATCGTCGCCCGCGAGGGCCGCCAATGGGTGGCGCCCAACCAGGACCGCTTCCTCGTCATGGAAAACGGCCGCCGCTACGAGGGCATCGCCGGCCGACTCGACTACCGCATCCTGCAGTTCGAGCGTTATCTGCTGCGCGTTGAGCCCTACGAGGCGAAGGTGGTGGAGCCCAGCATCAAGGCCCTGCCCACGCTGGCTCTGCTCTTCCATCCCACACCCGAAGGCCAGGCCGAGCTGCAGTGGCGTGCCGCCCTGCCCATCGGCGCCCTGCTGCTTGCTTTGCTCGCGGTACCCATGGGTTACATCCAGCCCAGAAGCGGGCGTTCCTTCCACCTGGTGACGGCGATTTTCGTTTACATGATCTACAGCAACCTGTTGTCCGTGGCCCAGGCCTGGGTGGCCCAGGGGCGATTGTCGCCGTGGGTGGGCCTGTGGAGCGTGCATCTTGCCATGGCGCTGGTGGTCAGTGCCCTCTTCCACCGGCGCCTGGTCCTGGCGCCCCTGTTTTCCGGCCGACGCGCGTGAAAGTCCTCGACCGCTACCTCGCCCACGAAATCCTCGGCGGCACCCTGCTTGTCTTCTCCGCCCTGGTGGTGCTGTTCGCCTTTTTCGATCTCATCAACGAGCTGCCTTCCCTCGGCAAGGGCAATTATGGTCTGCCGCAGATCATTGCCCACGTGCTCCTGCTCACGCCGGGCCACGTCTATGAGCTCTTTCCCATCGCCGCCCTGATCGGCTCCCTCTATGCTTTGGGCCAACTTGCGCATCACTCGGAGCTGACGGTGATGCGGGCGTCGGGTTTTTCCATCTACCGCATCGCGCTGGCCGGGCTGCGGGTGGGATTGCTCTTCGTCCTGCTGGGCTTCGTCGTCGGCGAGTTCATCGTCCCCCACAGCGAGCGCATGGCGGCCCAATTGCGCACGCGGGCCATGAATACCGTGGTTGCCCAGGAGTTCCGCTCGGGATTGTGGCTCAAGGACGGCTCAAGTTTCGTCAACGTGCGCGAGGTGTTGCCGGATTCCACGCTGATGGGCGTGAGAATCTACGAATTCGACCCGGCCTATAACCTGCGGACCATCAGCTACGCCGCGGAAGGCCGGCATATCCGGGATTCCCACTGGCGTCTGCTCGAGGTGGAACAGACCCATTTCGAGGGGGCTTCGGTGCGGGTGAGCCATCTGCGCGAGGCCCACTGGACCTCCGTGCTCAATCCCGACATGCTCAGTGTCCTCCTCGTGGTGCCCGAGCAGATGTCGGCGGTGAATCTCTTCGCCTACGTGCGCCACCTCGAGGAGAACAATCAGCGGACCGCGCGCTACGAAATCGCCCTCTGGAGCAAGTTCGTCTATCCGCTGGCGGTGCTGGTGATGATTCTGCTGGCGGTACCCTTCGCCCTTTACCAGCCGCGGCTTACCGGAGTGGGTGGCCGCGTCTTCGGCGGCATCATGGTGGGCCTTTTTTTCCACCTCCTGAACCGGGTGTTTGCCAACCTGGGGCTATTGCAGGACTGGCCGCCGGTGCTTGCCGCCGTGCTCCCCACGTTGTTTTTCCTGGGGCTCGCTTTGGCCATGATGGCCTGGGTGGAGCGTCGCTGAGGCTCATCCCCCTTGGGGCTAGCGGCTGCGGATCAGGCGCGTGCCCGCCAGCCGGTCGTGGAGGAACTGCCCTTCCCGGTCCCACAGGGCCCACCAGATGCCGAAGCCGAAGGCAAGAAGTCCCGCCGCCGCCAGCACAAGGCGCAGGCAGGCCCGCCGCCAGGTGACGCTGCCCCCCTCAGTGCCGACGAGGCGCAGATGCCAGGTCTTCATGGCCAGGGTCTGCCCGCCATGGGTCCAGAACCAGAGGAAATAGCCGGCAACGACCAAGGCGAGATAAAGGCGGAAGAAGGCCATGCCGCCCGGCGCCTGCGGATTGCGGAAAAGAAGGTAAACAAAGGCGGCGACGAAGAGCACGGCCAGCACCAGCAGCGCTTCGTAGAGCATGGCGGCCAGGCGGCGCAGGAGGCCCGGCGGGGGATTGCGACATTCTGTCGCGGTCTCTATCATGGGACTAAAACCAACTGGTCAAAACGTGCCATCGGCGTGGACGACAGTCTGCGACGGTAGCGGCAGCATGGGAGGAAGTCAATGCGCATCATCTCGCAGCTCATGCAGATTCCGGGCGTCATCGCCGCCGGCGAATACGCCTACCGCGGCGACCGCTATTCCTACGAGGGCAACCTCTCCCCCGAATATGCCCGCATGGCCTCCATCCTGTGTCGGGCCAATACCCTCAGCATGAACATGCAGGTGGAACTGTTTTCCTCCTTCGCGCCCGAGGACTGCGGCTGCAAGCCGCTGCAGGGCTGGATCGTGCGCGGGCGGGACCTCTCCGTGTGCGTGGTGGGGAACATCTTCTGCTTCTGCCAGAACACGCCGGGTCTGCTCAATGACGTGATGACCATCATGCGCGCCAAGGTGGGCGACATCGAAGAAAACCCCCTCGTTTACATGTACGCCAAGATCGGCGGCGATGTGAACGAGAAACTCTACTGATCCACGGCAAGTCGCCATTTGTTTTAGGAGTCATAGATGAATCTCGACCGTCTGATGCAAGTGCCGGGCGCCATGGCCGCCTTCCAGTACAGCGACAAGGGTGACCTCATCGCCCACCAGATCCGGGAAGGCAGCGAACTCACCCCGCAGGTGCTGGATCTGCTCGCCCATACCTGTGTCGCCAACCTGGCCGTGGCCACGCTGGAGGCACGCGGCTGGGAGGCGCTGACCGGCCAGACGGGTTTCGAGCCATTGCAGGGCTTTTCCCTGGTGGGACTCGACTGGTCGGCGGTGGTGAATGGCAATTTTGGCGTCGTGGTGCGCAACCGGGACGCGGATTACGAAGCGGCCTTTGCCGCCCTCGGTGAGCTGGGACGGTGAAGGGGGGGCGATGCTGAAACGCTTGCTGGTGCTGGACGGCGTGATCGCCGTCTGCCGTTTTCAGGATGACGGGAGCATCATTGAGGGCCTGGGCGTCATCCCCGACGAGATGCTGAGCAATCTTGCCCGCTTCGCCCATTGGTACCGGCGCATGATTTCTGGCAACACCGATGTCTTTTCCCTCTTTTCCCAGATGAGCGGCTGGACTCCGTCGCGGGGCTGGATCGTGCGGGGGGATCGGCTGACGGTCTGCAGCATCGGCAATGTGGTGGCGATGCTGGAAAACAAGGCTGCCTCCATCAATCAGGTGATGGAAACACTGGACGAAATCGCCCACGAATGATCCCGGATTTGTCATTGGGGCGCGGGCAGGCCGGAAGGGAGGCAGAGGGCATTTGACTTGGCGAAAGGCCAAGCGAAGGAGGCGGCCCGCCGCATGACAAATCGGGGATGATGGCTTAAGGCGGGGACGACTCCTCTTCTCCGCCCCCGTAAACATAGGGTGGGGGTGAGGCCTGTTCCTCGCTCCCGGGGGCCTGTTTCTGCGTCTGATACTGCTGCCACTGGCGCTTGACCTCTTCGTGTTTTTCCGGTGGCAGGGATTTGAGCTTCTTGTAGCGCTGGCGCGCCAGCTCCCGTTGCTCCGGTGTCAGCCGCGCCCATTCGGCGAGCCTTTCCCGCACCCGCTGCTGTTCCACGGGGGTCATTTTGGGATATTTCTGGGCGACGAGGAGCAGGTGTCTGCGCTGCCGTTCGGGCAGGTGGTCCCACTGGGCGGCCAGGGGGGCGAGGATCTGGCGCTGGGCGGGGCTGAGCTGATGCCAGGCGGGGGCGGACTTGCTGCGCGTTGCCGCGGCAGGCGCCGCCGGCTGGGCGGGCGGCTTCTGGGCAGGCGTTTGCGGTGCGGGGGCCTGGGGCTGGGCAGGGGGTGGGGAAGGGGGGTGTGCCGGCGGCAGGGGGCCGCCCGCAGCGTACACCAGGCCGCTCAAAAATCCCGCGATCAGCGCTGGGAGGCGCGTTCGAGCCATGCTTGGAAGCCGTGGTCGAGGTACGCATCCAGGGGCAGCTCGTCGGCAAGCAGCGCAGCATCCACGTCCTCTTCCTGCAAGGTCATCTGCTGCTGCCAGTAGAGGGCGCCCCCCAAAAGGGCGACGAACATGGCAAGCCACAGCCAGCGGCGGACCACCGTATGGCCGCCACCGCCTCCGTGGGGGCCGCCGGCCCATTGCCAGGCAGGCGCGTGGGCCGGCTGGGCCTCGAGGGCGCCAAGGGCGCTGCGGCGCGCATCCTCCAGACGGCGCAGGACCTCGCGGTCCAGGTGACGCAGGCCAAGGTTCAGATGGTCGCGGATTCTGCGTCCCAACTCGCTTTCATTCATGGCTCGATTCCTTTTGCCTTCAGGGCCTGGGCCAGGGCGTGGGCGGCGCGGGAACAATGGGTTTTCACGCTGCCTGCCGAGCACCCCATGACCTTGGCCGTCTCTTCCACGTCCAGTCCTTCCCAATAACGCAGGAGGAAGGCCTGACGTTGACGAAGCGGTAATCTTTGCAACGCCTCCTCGATGGCCGCCAGGGTTTGCGCCCGTTCCAGGCTGGTGGCCGGGTTGGCCCCTACGGCCTCCAGGCCGTCGCCGGCGGCCTCCAGGGTTTCCAGCGGGTCATGCTCCGCCTCGCTCTCTTTTGGCGTCAGGCCGGAAAAGAGGGTGACCCAGAGGTTACGCACCTTTTGCCGGCGATAATGGTCGCGGATGGCGTTCTGCAAGATGCGCTGGAAAAGAAGCGGCAACTCCTCAACAGGCTTATCGGCGTAACGCGCCACCAGCTTGAGCATGGCCTCCTGCACCAGGTCCAGAGCGAGATGACCGTCGCCCACGGCGAACTGCGCCTGTTTGTAGGCGCGCCGTTCCACGGATTTGAGAAATTCGGACAGTTCGTGGGGGGTGGCCAGGGTCGTGCTTTCAGCCGGTGCAAAAAACCTCGCGGATTCAAGTTTGAAGTGCAATTTTGATTAACGGGTAGGTGGGTCAGAATGTGCGAGCATTTTGCCCCATCA
>JAIMAL010000007.1 GCA_023511995.1 Burkholderiales bacterium | reverse complement strand
GTTGATGGGGCAAAATGCTCGCACATTCTGACCCACCTACCCGTTAATCAAAATTGCACTTCAAACTTGAATCCGCGTTCTTTATCGTGGCCCACGGCCAGATCAAGCTGGCCTTCCCCTCCGCCCACGGCACGGAAAAGGTGGTGGAGATCATCGGGCCCGGCCAAAGCTTTGGCGAGGCCGTCATGTTTATGGAGAAACCCTACCCAGTGTCCGCCCAGGCCCTCGTGGACAGTTTCGTCCTGCATGTGGCAAAGGACGCATTGTTCCAGGCCATGGACAGAAATCCGGCACTGGCGCGCAAAATGCTCGCCGGCCTCTCCCTGCGGCTGCACAGTCTCATCCACGACATGGAGGTCTATTGCTCAATGTCGGGGACACAGCGCGTGGTGGGTTATCTGCTGCAACACGAATGCCTGGACCACCCCCATGTCGTGGTCGAGCTGCCGGCCAGCAAACAGGTGATCGCCTCCCGCCTGAATCTCACGCCCGAGACGTTCTCCCGGATTCTGCACCACCTCACCGAAGCTGGTCTGATCAAGGTTGAAGGCCGCCGTATCACCATCCACGATGTCGATGCGCTGCGCCGCCACCACGGCGGATCTTGATCGTCGTCAAGGCAGCAGCGGCAATTCTGGTCGACGATGTGCATCCTGTTTACAGGAGTACACCCATGGCATCCCTTCTCGGCTACCTTGCCGCCGACCATTCCGACTGTGACAAATCTTTCGCCGAAGCCGAACAGGCCGCCGCGGCGGGTGACTGGAAAGGCGCGCAAGCCGCCTTTTCCCGCTTTGCCGGGCGCATGGCACGTCATTTCGCCATGGAGGAGGAGGTGCTTTTCCCCGCCTTCGAGGCCCGGACGGGCAACAATCAGGGTCCCACCCGCGTGATGCGCCTGGAACATGCCGAAATGCGCGAGCTCATCGACGCCCTGCGCGAGGCCATCGAGCGCTGCGACGCAACAGGCTTCGCGGGCAATGCCGAGACCCTGCTCGTTCTCATGCAGCAACATAACCTCAAGGAGGAGCAAATCCTCTATCCCATGTGTGACCGGCTGCTCGCCCGGGAAAGCGATGCCCTGCTCGCACGCATGGAAACAATCGCTGGTTAGATCATGACGAACCTGCCGCCGGAGCGCATCCTGGACGCACGCGGACTGGAACCGCCGGAACCCCTGGAGCGCACGCTGGAAGCCCTGGACACGCTGCAGCCGGCCGAACGTCTGCGGGTGCTGTTGCCACGGGAACCCTTTCCCCTCTACGCCATTCTGGACCGCTGGGGCTATCGACGGCAGACCGAAGCCCTGCCCGACGGCAGCTTCGCTGTCCTCATCTGGCGAGATTGATCCCGATGGCGGTCCCAGGTCTGCTGTTCGAACAGGCGCCGCCGATTTCCGTTCCCCTGCGTTTTTTCCTGGTGGCACCGTGGTTCGGCGTGGCGGCTGCGCTGATGCTCGCGATGGCCGGCCCCGATTCACTGGCCTCGCGTTGGGATCCTTCGGCTGTCGCGGCCACCCATCTCCTGACCCTGGGGGTGCTGGCCATGTGCATGATCGGCGCCCTCATGCAGATGCTGCCGGTGGTGGCCGGCGCCGCACTCACCCGGCCGAACCGCCTGGCCTGGCTCATCCAGCCCCCGCTCATGCTTGGCGTCCTGTTGTTGGCGTGGGGCTTCACCGCCGGGCGGACAGAGATCCTCCTGGCTGCGCTTGCACCCCTTGCCCTGGCACTCTTTGCCTTCGTGGGCGTCGCCTTGTCGGCAATGGCCAGTGCCGCGGCGAAAAACCCCACCATCACGGCGATGCGGCTTGCCCTTGCCGCACTCGCCCTGACGGTGAGCCTTGGGCTGCTGGCTGCCTGGACCTATGCCGGCCGCACCGGTCTGCCGCTGCCCACCCTTGCCGACATCCACCTGGGATGGGGGCTGCTGGGCTGGATCGGCATCCTGGTGGTCGGGGTGGCCTACCAGGTGGTGCCCATGTTCCAGATGACTCCGCCGTACCCCCCTGCCCTCACCCGCAGCCTGGGCTGGCTCATGGCTGGCGGCCTGGCGGCATTCAGCCTGGGCCGCAGCTTCGAACTCGAGTGGCTGACTCGTGGCGCGACGATGATCCTCTTCGCCGGCTTCGCCCTCTTCGCGGCCACAACCTTGCGGCTGCAGCGGCAACGGCGCCGGCCTCTGCCGGACATCACCCTGCGTTTCTGGCGCGTCGCCATGGTCAGTCTGCTGGCAAGCGGCGCAGTATGGCTGTTGGGACTAATGGCGCCACCTATTGCCGCATCCCCGCGGCAGCCGCTTGTGCTTGGCATCCTTTGGCTGATGGGTTTTGCCTGGTCGGCGGTCAATGGCATGCTCTACAAGATCGTTCCCTTCCTCGTCTGGCTGCATTTGCAAAGCCAACACCCGCCGCGGGGAACGACACCCAATATGAAACAGGTCATTGCCGAGACCGCTGCCAGGCGTCAGGCATTGACCCACGAAACTGCACTCATTCTTTTGCTGGCCGCCTGTTTCCTGCGCCAATTCTTCTATCCCGCCCTTCTCGTCGGCGCCCTGTCCTTTGCTCAGGTGGGCGCAAACCTCCTGTCCGCCTGGCGTTGCTACCGGCTCCATGTGCGCCGCCTCAGCCAAGGGGTGCCGGCTTCCAGCCCGTGAGCAGATAGCGCATCAGCTCCTCCACGCTGCGAATGGCCGTGCCAAAGGGCAGGTGCTCTGCGCCACGGAAGAAAAGACCCTTATTGATATCGCCACGCAACGCTGCCGCCAACTGGGCATCGATACAAAACTGGCCGGCGCGGGCGATGCCGTCGCGCAGGCCGCACGCGATGAGGCAGTGCAGTCCCGAGGCACAGCGGCTGCGGTCGCTCCTGGCACATGCCTGCAGCTTTTTCTCCCGCTTCAGGTAATTGCGTAACCACGGCGTCAGCACAGCACGGGCAGGCAACCCCGCCACGCTCATGAACGTGACGATGTCCTCCGGGCGGGCTTCTGCCAGGACTTTCTTGAAGTTGGGATGCGCATCTCCTTCCAGGGTGACTGCGAAAGGCGTCCCGATCTGCACCGCCGCCGCCCCCATCGCCAATAACTCACGTACTTTTTCATGGCTGTTGATGCCACCGGCCAAGATGACGGGAATCCGCTCCCGCTCCAGGCCCATTTGCTGAAACAGAGCAAACACCCCCTGCAGAACGTTGGGAAAATCGAAACGGGGATCATTGATCTCCTCAGGCCGGGTCGCCCCCAGATGTCCGCCGGCGTAGCGTGGGTGCTCGATCACGATGGCATCGGGCAGACGATTCTTGCGCTGCCATTTCCTGAGCACGATTTGCACACCGCGCACGTCGGACAGAATGGGGATCAACGCCACCTCCGGAAAATCCGCCGTCAGATCTGGCAAGTCGAGGGGCAGGCCGGCACCCATGACGATGGCGTGGGCGCCGCTGACACAGGCCTGCCGAACCAAGGCGGCATGTTCGGTGACCGCCTTCATGACGTTCACCGCGAGCATGCCCCGCCCCTGGGCGAGCGCCAGCGCGGCTTTGATCTCCCGATCCAGGGCAATGAGGTTGAGTTCGTCCAGCGTGGCCTTGTCGCGACAGCGGCGCCCACGTTCCATGAGGTCAGGATGGTGGTGACGCAGGTCGATGCTGGCAATAGTGCCGAGGGCGCCGAGGCGGGCGACGCTGCCGGCAAGGCGATGCGCCGACACCCCCACCCCCATGCCGCCCTGCACGATGGGCAGCAGCCGCCGCCCCCGGATATGGAAACAAGGCAGTGTGACATCCTCCATGGTGTGTCCCTCCCCGCCGCAGAATGCGCAGATAGCCGGATATCGTACTCCTTTTATCTGGAGACGAGTGAACCATCGTCTCACACCTTGAGCTGGATCAAGGCAGCGGCAGTCCGCAAGCGCCAAGCTCGGAACGAGGGCAAACACCTTGACGGAGTCGGGAGATGGTCTATGGTGAAAACCTGATTCTCGCCGCAGCCGCCTGCTGCAAACAGGGCCGGGCAGAGGTCCCATCTGGACAGGCCCGCTTCCGGCGGCGCATTTCGCTGTGTCTGTCCGTGACACTCTGCCGATTGCTTATGCTGGCGCTGCTTTGCTTCCCCCGGATCGCTGCCGGTGTGGAACTGGGTCCCCTTCCCCCGGAGGCGGCGAGCCTGTTTCCGGAGGCAGAACGCTTCGGGGCAGTTGAGGGCAGCCCGCCGGCCGCTGCCGTTTACGTGCAGGAGGCGGCGGGGGAGCGCCTCATCGGTTATGTCTTCTCCACCGCGGATGTGGTGGAGATTCCCGGCTACTCAGGGCGGCCGATCCATCTCCTCATCGGGTTGGAGACGGAGGGACGGCTGCGCGGTGTGCGCATCCTGCACCACGAGGAACCGATCCTCGCGGCAGGGGTGAGCGAGGCACGCCTCTCCGCCTTCATCGGACAGTACCGGGGCAAGCCGGCAGACGGGCGGATTCTGGTGGGTGCGCGTTCCCCGGGCCACGCCACGGTGGATGCCATTTCCGGCGCCACCATCACCATGATGGTGATCAATGCCACGATCAACCGGGCGGTGAAGCAGGTGGCGGCTTCACGGGGCATCAGCGCCGCCGGGGTCACCGAGGAGGCCCCGCTTCTTTCCACGGGGGCCATGGCCCCGCCAGCTCCCCCTGCCAAGCCGGCCCGCGAAACGCCCCCTGCCCGGCTTCCGCCGCGGGCCGCCAAACCGCCGCCGGCTCCGCTGCCGCTAGCGGGCGAAAACATCCCGCCCAAGGTGCCCACCACGGCACAAGGGAAAGCCGAGCCACCCCTCTGGCAAATCGTCTGGCGACAGCGTATTCCCGAGATCATCCTCCTTGGCCTGGGGCTCACGGTGCTGACGGGGATCCTCCTCTTCCAGGATTACCTGGCGCGTCATCCACGCCTGCTGCGTCGGCTGCGCCTCGCGTTCCTCACCTATACCCTCCTGTTCGTCGGCTGGTACGCCCTGGGCCAGCTTTCGATCCTCAATGTCTTCACTTTTCTGCACGCGGTCATGCACCAGTTCAGCTGGGAGACGTTCCTCATCGATCCCGTGCTGTTCCTCCTTTGGTCCTTCGTCGCGGTAACACTCCTCCTGTGGGGGAGAGGCGTCTATTGCGGCTGGCTGTGTCCCTTCGGCGCCCTGCAGGAGCTCGCATTTCAACTGGGTCAGCGGCTGCGGCTGCCGGTCCTTCCCCTGCCGCAGGTGGTGCACGAGCGGCTGCTCGCCCTCAAATATGTGATCATGATCGGCCTCTTCGGCTTGTCGCTGCAGTCCATCACTTGGGCCATCCAGGGTGCCGAAATCGAGCCGTTCAAGACCGCCATCACCCTTCGCTTTCAAAGGGAGTGGGGCTACGTCCTGTTTGCCCTGGCGGTGATCGCCATCGGCCTGTTCAACCGGAAGGCCTATTGCAAATACCTCTGCCCCCTGGGGGCGGCACTGGTCATCCCCGGCCGTTTCCATACCTTCGAATGGCTGCGGCGACGCAAGGAGTGCGGCAAGCCCTGCCAGGTGTGTGCCGTGGAGTGCGAGGTGCAGGCCATCCGGGCCACGGGGGAAATTGTCGTCAACGAGTGTCACCACTGCCTGGATTGCCAGGTGACTTTCTACGACGAAAACAAATGTCCGCCCCTGGTGGAGCGGCGCAAACGCCGCGAACGCGGGGGACGGGCGCGGGAACTCGCGCGTGGTATGGGCGAGCCCCTAACCGGAGACCTGCAGGTGATCCCCGTGCGCGTCGACACTGGGGAAAAGAAGGGAACTCTTGATCCAGATCAATGAAGACGGTCCGGCACCGGTCTAGCTTTCTATCAGGATACTCTGCTCCCCTTATCCATTTTATGAGGAGAACACCCATGCGCCCACGCATTCGCATCATCGCCGCCAGCATTGCCCTGGTGGGACTCGCCGCTCCTGTCGCCTTCGCCGCTGACGCGCCCCCCTCCGGGCATCCGGGGACAGCAGAGCCCGAACTCCGTTACAAGGGTGCGCCGGTACCCATCAAGCCTGAGGAGGCACGAGAGGTCGTCACCCCCAAAGCGCCACCCATGACCGCAGAGGAATTCGCCCGCGCCAAGCAGATTTACTTCGAGCGTTGTGCCGGCTGCCACGGCGTGCTGCGCAAGGGTGCCACGGGCAAACCGTTGACGCCCGACATCACGTTGGCCCGCGGCACCGAATATCTCAAGGTCTTCATCAACTACGGTTCACCCCAAGGCATGCCGAACTGGGGTACCTCCGGAGAGCTGAGCGAGCGCGACGTGGACATCATGGCCCGTTTTCTCCAGCATGAACCGCCCACGCCGCCCGAATTCGGCATGAAGGAGATGAAACAAACCTGGAAGGTTCTCGTACCCCCCGAGAAGCGGCCAAAAAGGCAGGAGAACAACTACAACCTGAGCAACCTGTTCTCCGTGACCCTGCGTGATACGGGGGAAGTCGCCCTGATCGATGGGGACACCAAGAAAATCATCAACATCGTCAAGACCGGCTACGCGGTTCACATTTCCCGCCTCTCCCATTCCGGCCGCTATCTGTACGTGATCGGGCGTGACGGTCAGGTCAACCTCATCGACCTGTGGATGAAGGTTCCAGACAACGTGGCGGTGATCAAGATCGGCCTGGAGGCGCGTTCGGTGGACACCTCCAAGTACAAGGGCTACGAGGACAAATATGCCATTGCCGGCGCTTATTGGCCACCGCAGTACGTGATCATGAAGGGCGACACTCTGGAGCCGCTCAAGATTGTTTCCACACGTGGCTACACAGTGGATACCCAGGAATACCATCCGGAGCCGCGGGTGGCGTCCATCGTGTCCTCCCATTTCCATCCCGAATTCGTGGTCAACGTCAAGGAAACCGGGCAGACGCTGATGGTCAATTACAGTGACATCAACAATCTGAAGGTCACAGCCATTGGCACGGAGCGGTTCCTGCACGATGGCGGCTGGGATGCGAGCAAGCGCTATTTCCTGGTGGCCGCCAATCAACGCAACAAAATCGCTGTCGTCGACGCGAAGGAGGATAAGCTGGTCACGCTGGTCGACGTGGGCAAGATCCCCCACCCGGGTCGCGGCGCCAACTTCGTCGATCCCAAGTACGGCCCGGTGTGGGCGACCGGGCATCTCGGCGATGATTCCATCGCCGTGATCGGCACCGACCCCGTCAAGCATCCCCAATATGCGTGGAAGGTGGTGCGAACGCTCAAAGGGCAGGGCGGCGGCTCATTGTTCATCAAAACGCACCCGAAATCGAAAAACCTGTGGGTGGACACCGCCCTCAATCCCGATCCCACCATCAGTCAGTCCGTCGCCGTCTATGACGTCACGGATCTGGACAAGCCACCCCAGATCATCAAGGTAGCCGAGATGGCCAACCTCGGTGAGGGCCCCAAGCGGGTCGTGCAGCCCGAGTACAACCAGGCCGGTGACGAGGTGTGGTTCTCGGTCTGGAACAGCAAGACCCAGCAGTCGGCCATCGTCGTCCTAGACGACAAGACACGCAAGCTCAAGGCGGTGATCAAAGATCCGCGCCTGATCACGCCGACGGGCAAGTTCAATGTCTACAACACCCAGCACGACATTTATTGAGGGAAGGGGCGCCACCGCGCCCCTTTTTGCCCATGGGACCCAGACGCCTTTTCACCGCTGCCATTCTGCTGGGACTGTTTGCTCCGGGCGTTCCGGCGGCAACGACAGAGCCGGCTCCCGATGACATGCGGCGGGCCGCCTTGATCCGCCTTGTCCGCCATGACTGCGGCGCCTGCCACGGCCTGCATCTGACGGGCGGGCTGGGTCCCGCCCTCACCGCAGACGCCCTGCGCGGCAGACCGGTGGCTGCCCTGATCGAGACGGTATTGCGTGGACGTCCGGGAACGCCCATGCCGCCGTGGGCGGGGCTGCTGTCCGAAGCTGACGCGGCATGGATCGTTTCCAGGCTGCAGGAGGGGTTTCCCGATGCGCCCTGACTGGTGGCTGATGCTTGTGCTCTTCCTGGGCGGCTGCGCAAGCACGTCCTTGCGGGGCACTGGCGACCTCGGTGTGGTCATTGAGCGCGCCAGCGGCAGCATCCAGGTGGTGGACACCTCCCGCCGGGTATCCCTCGGGCGGGTGGAAGGACTCGGCGATCTTTCCCATGCCTCGGTCAATTTCAGCCGCGATGGCCGCTTTGCCTATATCTTCGGCCGGGATGGGGGTCTCAGCCGGGTGGACCTGCTGACCCTGAAGGTGACACATCGCATCCTGCAAAGCGGCAACAGCATCGGCGGCGCGATCTCGCAGGATGGACGGCTCATCGCCGCAGCCAATTACACGCCAGGGGGTGTGAAAATCTTTGCCGCCGACGACCTGCATCTGCTCGCCGAGATCCCGGCCGTCGGTGCCGATGGCCGACCTTCCAAGGTGGTGGGGTTGGTGGACGCCCCCGGTCGGCGATTTATCTTCAGCCTGTTCGAAGCCGGGGAAATCTGGGTGGCCGACGTGCGCGATCCGCACCGGCCGCGACTGAGCAAATATCCCGCCATGGGTCGCGAACCCTATGACGGCATGATCAGCGCCGATGGCCGCTTTTACGCGGCGGGGCTGTTCGGAGAGGATGGCGTGGCGCTACTCGACCTCTGGCAGCCCGCAGCGGGCGTGCGGCGTGTCCTCACCAGTGTGGGCCGTAAGGGGGAAAAGCTGCCCGTGTTCAAGATGCCCCACCTGGAAGGCTGGGCCACGAGCGGCAATGTCCTCGTCCTACCGGAGGTCGGTCGGCACGAAGCCGTACTCGCCGATGCGCAGAGCTGGGAGGAACTCGCCCGCATTCCCGTAGCCGGCCAGGTGGTGTTCGCTGTGGCCAACCCCGCCGGACGCCATGTCTGGCTCAATTTCGCCCCCCCGCACAACGACACCGTCCAGATCCTTGACGTGGCCAGCCGCCGCATCGTCGCCACCCTGAAGCCGGGGCGCGCCGTGTTGCACATGGAATTCACCCCCCGCGGAGAGGCGGTGTGGGTGTCCTGTCGTGACGATGACCGAATCCAGATCTACGACAGCTACAGCTTCGAATTGCTCGGCAGTCTGCCGGCGAAAAGCCCCAGCGGGATTTTCTTCACCCATCGTGCCCACCGGATCGGACTATGAGCGATTTCACCTTCCAGTTGCTCAATGATTTCCAGCGCGACTTTCCCCTCGTGCCTGCGCCCTTTCATGCCATTGGCGATCAACTCGGGTTGCGCGCCGAGGAGGTCATCCGCAGTCTGCGCACCCTGATGAAGCAGGGCCTGATCAGCCGCATCGGTGCCGTCTTGCGCCCCAACCGGGTGGGCGTTTCCACCCTCGCCGCCCTGAGTGTGCCGCCGCAGGCGCTGGAGGAGGTCGCGGCCGTCATCAGCGCCCTGCCCCAGGTCAACCACAACTATGAGCGCGAGCACCATTTCAACCTGTGGTTCGTCGTCACCGCCGCCGACAGCGCAGGTCTGGATCAGGTGTTCGCCGATATCGTCAGAAAGACCGGGCTTGCGCCCCTGCGCCTGCCTTTGGAACGCGAATACCACATCGACCTCGGCTTCGATTTGCGTGCGCGGGTGGCCACGAGCCATGGTGAGTCCCTGCCCGAGGCCGCACCCCCTGCACCGCTCGACGCCGGGGATTACGCGCTCATCGGCGCCATTCAGGACGGTCTGCCCCTCCTGCCCCGTCCCTTCGCCCACATTGCGCACCACATTGGCATGGCGGAATCCGAGGTCTTATCCCGCCTGCAAAGGCTTAAGGCGGCGGGTGTCATCAAGCGCTTCGGCGTGGTGGTCCGCCACCATGAGCTAGGCTTTCAGGCCAACGCCATGGCTGTCTGGGACGTGCCCGACGGCGTAGTGGATCACGTGGGCACTGGTGTCGGTGGCAGCGGTCTGGTCAACCTCTGTTACCGGCGGCCCCGTCGTCTGCCCGACTGGCGGTACAACCTCTTTTGCATGATCCACGGCAGGGACCGCGACGCCGTGGCACAGCGTCTCGCCGAACTGAACCAGCGTTGGGGGCTTACCGCCTACCCGCAGGCCGTCCTGTTCAGCCGGCGCCGCTTCAAACAGACCGGGGCGCGCTACGTGCACCGGGATTCTGCAGCGAGGATGGCGTGATGGATGCGCTCGACCGCACTCTGATCAATGCCTTGCAGGGCGACTTCCCCATCTCCGAGCGCCCCTTCGCTGAAGTTGCGGCCCGCTTCGGCTGCGACGAGGCCACGGTTATCGAGCGCATCCGCCGTCTTATCGCCGCCGGTTTCCTGAGCCGCTTCGGTCCCCTGTACAACGCCGAAGCCATGGGCGGTGCACTCTGCCTCGCCGCCATGGCGGTACCGGCCGAGCGCTTCGACGAGGTCGCAGCGCAGGTGAACCGGCATCCGGAAGTGGCACACAACTACGCGCGCGACCACCGGCTGAACATGTGGTTTGTCATCGCCACGGAAACAGCGGCTGCGCTCGCCGAGGTTGTCCGCCGCATCGAGGGCGAAACGGGTCTTTCGGTCCACCTGTTGCCCCGCATTCGGGAATATTTCGTCGGCTTGAAGCTCACGGTATGAACGCCCCTGACCGCCTGCTCCTTGATGAAACCGATCGCCGCCTCGTGCAGGCCACCCAGGCCGGTCTGCCTTTGCTTCCCCGCCCCTATCTGGCGATCGCCACGGCCCTTGGGCTGAGCGAAAAGGAGGTGATGGCGCGGCTGCAACGCATGCTCGAGCGGGGTGTCATTCGGCGCATTGGCGCCATTCCCAACCACTATGCCCTTGGCTATCGTGCCAACGGCATGAGCGTGTGGGACGTTCCGGACGAGGTGGTGGATACCCTGGGAGAGGAGGTGGGCGCCCTGCCCTTCGTTACCCACTGTTATCGGCGGCCCCGGCTTCCGCCCCACTGGCCTTACAACCTGTTCGCCATGGTGCACGGCCGCAATAGGGAGGAGGTGGAGGAGAAAATCAGGATCATCCAGCAACGCCTTGGCACTCACTGCCGCGGCCACGAGGTGCTCTACAGCACCCGTATCCTGAAGAAGACCGGTCTGCGTCTTTATACCTGATACTGGCATGTTCCGCATCACCCAATACATGCAGGAAATCCTCCGGCCGACGCCCCTCGGTGCGCGTCACCAGCCTCCGGGCCCGGTCGTCATCTGGAATCTGGTCCGCCGTTGCAATCTCACCTGCAAGCACTGTTACTCCATTTCGGCGGACAGGGATTTTCCAGGCGAGCTCACGACCGAGGAGATTTTCGCCGTCATGGATGACCTGAAGGCATTCGGCGTTCCCGCCTTGATCCTCTCCGGCGGTGAGCCTCTTCTCCGTCCGGACATTTTCACCATTGCCCGCCGTGCCAAGGCCATGGGCTTTTATGTCGCCTTGTCGAGCAATGGCACGTTGATCGACGGAGACAATGTCGCCGAGATTGCCGGAGTGGGCTTTGACTACGTGGGTATCTCACTGGATGGCATGGAACAAACCCATGACCGTTTTCGCCGCAAGGCCGGTGCCTTCCGCGCCGCGCTGCGGGGCATTCGCCTCTGCCGGGCGGCGGGCATCAAGGTTGGCCTGCGCTTCACCCTGACCCGCGACAACGTAGCCGATCTGCCTGATACGCTGCGCCTGATGGAAAGCGAAGGAGTGGACAAGTTCTACCTCTCCCATCTCAACTATGCCGGTCGCGGCAACAAGCACCGGGGTGACGATGCCATCCATCAGGCCACCCGGCGGGCAATGGACCTTTTGTTCGCTACCTGCTGGCGCCGTCTGGTGGAAGGACGGCCGGCCGAATTCGTCACCGGCAACAACGATGCCGATGGCGTTTACCTGCTATTGTGGACACAGCGCCATTTTCCCGAGCACACCGCGCACCTGCGGGCCAGACTCGCCCAGTGGGGGGGCAATGCCAGTGGCGTCCATGTCGCCAACATCGATAACCTGGGCAACGTTCATCCCGACACGTTCTGGTGGGATTACACCCTGGGCAATGTGCGGCAGCGGCCGTTCTCGGAAATCTGGACCGACCTGCGCGATCCCATCCTGGCCGGCCTCAGGCGCAGACC
The DNA here is from genome assembly GCA_023511995.1 of Burkholderiales bacterium. NCBI lineage: Bacteria > Pseudomonadati > Pseudomonadota > Betaproteobacteria > Burkholderiales > Burkholderiales bacterium. The sequence goes on along the minus strand of JAIMAL010000007.1, from coordinate 102,534 downwards.
GCGCCAGATCAAAGGCCGCTGTGGGCAATGCCAGTGGTTCGACATCTGCGGCGGGAACACGCGGGTGCGTGCCTGGCAACTGACCGGTGATCCATGGCAGGAAGACCCGGCTTGCTACCTCACCGACGAGGAGATTGGCGTCTCCAGCGGTGGCGAGCGGCTGGCGGTCACCCCTTACGTTCCCTTGCGCAGGATGATGAAACCGTGAACATCCGGATCGCTCGCGATGCCCGTAAAACCATCGTCTGCTCACGCCGGCATCAGGGTTCGCCCTTCCCCCTGCTTTTTTGCCTGGTGGGCATTCTGGTTAGCGCGGCAGCCCCCGCATCCGCCGCCGAATCCCCTGCAAGTCTCTACGCCCGGCACTGCGCCAACTGCCACGGCGCCGACCGCCTGGGTGGAAGCGGGCCGGCCCTGTTGCCGGAAAACCTCGAGCGCCTGCGCAAAGGGGACGCCGTGCAGGTCATCCGCGACGGGCGCGTTGCCACCCAAATGCCCGCTTTCGCTTCACGACTTGCGGCGGCGGAGATCGAGGCCCTCGCCGATTTCATCTACAGTCCGCCGGACAACCCTCCCCGCTGGATCATCAGCGACATCAAGGCGTCCCACATCGAATATGTTAAGCCCGGCAGCCTGCCGGACCGACCCCGCTTCGATGCCGATCCGTTGAACCTGTTCCTGGTGGTGGAGACGGGCGACCATCATGCCACCCTGCTCGACGGCGACCGGTTGCGACCCATCCACCGTTTTCCGACCCGTTTCGCCCTGCATGGCGGACCGAAGTTTTCCCCCGACGGCCGCTATGTATTCCTGGCTTCGCGCGATGGATGGATTACCCGCTTCGACATCTGGAATCTGACCCCCACCCATGAAATCCGCGCTGCCATCAACACGCGCAACCTCGCCGTCTCCGCCGACGGGCGCTACGTCCTGGTGGGCAATACGCTGCCGCCGACTCTCGTGGTGCTGGATGCCAGGAACCTCCTTCCCCTCAAGCTGATCCCGGTGGCGGACGCGGACGGCCGGCCCTCCCGCGTATCCGCGGTCTACGACGCCGCGCCGCGAAGAAGCTTCATCGTTGCCCTCAAGGATGCCAGGGAGGTGTGGGAAATCCCCTACGGCGAAGGCCACGAACCAGTCTATCCCGGACTCGTCCATGACTACCGCATGGCGGAAGCGCTGGCCGACAAGGGACCTTTCCCCGTGCGGCGTATCCTTCTTGACGAGGTGCTGGACGATTTCTATTTCGATGCCACCTATACCCACCTGATGGGGACTTCGCGCACGGCTGGCCGGGGCCAGGTGGTGAATCTGGACATCGGCCGCAAAATCGCAGAGTTGGACCTGCCTGGCCTGCCCCATCTGGGTTCTGGCATTACCTGGGAATGGGAAGGACGACCGGTGATGGCCACCCCCAATCTGCGTGCCGGTGTGGTAAGCGTGATTGACATGAAAACCTGGCAGGTCATCCGTCGCATTCCCACGGCCGGACCGGGCTTTTTCCTGCGCAGCCACGAAAACACCCCCTATGCGTGGGCCGACAGCTTCCTCAGCCCCGCACGGGACACGCTCACCATCATCGACAAGCGCAGCCTGGAAGTCGTGACGCACCTCATCCCCGCCCCGGGCAAGACCGCAGCCCATGTGGAATTCACCCGCGATGGCCGCTACGCCCTGGTGAGCCTGTGGGAAAAGGATGGTGCGCTCATCGTCTACGACGCCGCCACCCTGGGCGAAGTGACGCGCATTCCGATGAGCAAGCCGTCCGGAAAGTACAACGTATACAACAAGATCACCCGCTCCAGCGGAACCAGCCACTGACACGCAACGTGGCAGCGGCAACCCTTGACTCAGGTCAAGGTGAAAAAGACGTTCGGCCTCTAACCTATGTAACAAACGATTCCACTCGCAACCCGCGGAGGAAACGATGAGCGAGTCCTTTACTAAGTCCACGGCGCGCAACATTTTCTGGGGTGCCGCGGTGTTTTCGTTTTTGCTTTTTCTGGCCCTCACTTTCGACACCACTTCGGCTCTGCCCAGGCGCGACAATCGTGCCAATCTGACGCCGGCCGTGGCCCGGGGCAAGCTGGTATGGGAAAAACACAATTGCATCGGCTGCCACACCCTCCTTGGCGAGGGGGCCTATTTTGCGCCTGAACTGGGCAACGTCTACAAACGGCGCGGCGCCGAGTTCATCAAAGCCTGGATCAAAGCGCAGCCCACGGGCGTGCCGGGCCGGCGCCAAATGCCCCAGTTCCACCTGACGGAGCAGGAGCTCGATGATCTCGTGGCATTTTTGCAATACACCTCCGAAATCAACACGGAGAAGTGGCCGCCCAACATCGAGGGTTGACACTGGTGACAATAGTCTCAGAGCGGGGAGATTCATCATGCAATACCAGTCGCAAGCTGTGGCCAAGCCTTACTTCGTGGCGGCAATCGCGCTGTTTGCGGGCCAGATCCTGTTCGGTCTGATCATGGGCCTGCAGTACGTGATCGGGGACTTCCTCTTCCCGGCGATTCCCTTCAACGTGGCACGCATGGTTCACACCAACCTGCTTATCGTCTGGCTGCTGTTCGGCTTCATGGGGGCCGCCTACTACCTGGTGCCGGAAGAGGCGGAGACCGAGCTGCACAGCCCCCGACTCGCGCGGCTCATGTTCTGGGTATTCCTGATTGCTGGCGCACTCACCATCCTCGGCTATTTGCTCATTCCCTACGGGCGGCTTGCCGAACTCACCGGCAATGCCCTGCTGCCCACCATGGGCCGTGAGTTCCTCGAGCAGCCCACCATCACCAAGCTGGGCATCGTGGTGGTGGCGCTGGCCTTTCTTTACAACATCAGCATGACGGTATTGAGGGGGCGCAAGACCTCCATCAGCCTGGTGCTGCTCACCGGTCTGTGGGGCCTGGCGATCTTTTTCCTGTTTTCCTTCTACAACCCGGCCAACCTGGTCCTGGACAAGTACTACTGGTGGTGGGTCGTACACCTGTGGGTGGAAGGGGTATGGGAACTGATCCTCGGCGCATTGCTCGCCTTTGTCCTGATCAAGATCACGGGGGTGGACCGGGAAGTGATCGAGAAATGGCTCTATGTCATCATCGCCATGACCCTGATCACCGGCGTGGTGGGCACCGGACACCACTACTACTGGATCGGCACGCCGGGTTACTGGCAATGGTGGGGATCGGTGTTTTCGGCCATGGAGCCCATCCCCTTCTTCATGATGACCGTCTTTGCCTTCAACATGGTGAACCGCCGCCGGCGTGAGCACCCCAACAAAGCGGCCACGCTCTGGGCGCTGGGTACCGGTGTGATGGCATTTCTCGGTGCCGGGGTGTGGGGTTTTCTGCACACCCTGGCGCCAGTGAATTACTACACCCACGGCAGCCAGATCACCGCCGCCCATGGACACATGGCCTTCTACGGTGCCTACGTGATGGTGGTACTCACCATCATTTCCTACGCCATGCCGCTTCTGCGCGGTCGGCAGGCCAACAGCAATAGGTCGCAGATCATGGAAATGTGGTCATTCTGGCTGATGACGGTGTCGATGGTGTTCATCACGCTCTTCCTCACGGCTGCCGGCATCCTGCAGGTCTGGCTGCAGCGGGTGAGCGCCACGCCGCTGCCGTTCATGCAAGTGCAGGACCAGATCGCCCTCTTCTACTGGCTGCGGGAACTGACCGGAGTGGTCTTCCTCGTCGGGCTGGTGGTGTATGTGGCAAGCTTTTTTGTCGGCGAAGGGCGCGAAACCGCTATTGAGGGCAGCCGATGACCTCCTGCGCTCCCATCCGCAGGGTGACGCCCCCACCCTACTACCGGCCCCAGGGGCGGGAGGTGGAGCTGTTCGAGCAGGCGTTTCGCAACCGTCTGCCCCTCCTCATCAAGGGGCCGACGGGATGCGGTAAGACGCGTTTCGTCGCCCACATGGCGGCGCGTCTTGGGCGGCCCCTGTATACCGTCGCCTGCCACGATGATCTCTCTGCGGCCGATCTGGTCGGCCGCCACCTGGTGGGTGAAGCGGGGACGTGGTGGCAGGACGGCCCGCTCACCCGGGCGGTACGGGAAGGGGGGATCTGTTATCTGGATGAGGTGGTGGAGGCGCGCAAGGACACCACAGTCGTGCTCCACCCGCTGCTGGACGACCGCCGCATGCTTTTCCTCGAGCGCCTGGGCGAGACCCTGCAGGCGCCGCCGGAGTTCATGCTGGTGGTCTCCTACAATCCCGGCTATCAGAACCTGTTGAAAAGCCTCAAACCCAGCACACGTCAGCGTTTCGTCTCCGTGAGCCTGGGTTTCCCACCGGCAGAGGTGGAACAGGAGATCATCATGGCCGAGGCCGGAGTCGATGCGCTCCTGGCACGCCGGCTGGTGCAACTGGGTCAATCACTGCGTGCCCTCAAGGATCACGACCTCGAAGAGGCGGCGAGCACGCGCCTGTTGGTGTACGCGGCAAGCCTCATCCGCAGTGGTTTCCCCCCCATCGAGGCCTGCCAGGCGGCGGTGGTGGAATCCCTCACCGACGACGAGACCACCGCTGCCGCCCTGATGGAGCTCGTGCGTGTCACCTTCGCCCAATGACCGCCGGGGTCAATCCATCGCCGTGGCCGCAGAAGTCCTTTACCTGACCAACCTGCTTCTGCTGCCGGGGCTCGCATTCCTGGCCCTGCTCTTTCTGTGGTGGCGAACACGGCGGCAGGCACCGGCGCTGGCCCGCTGCCATCTCACCCAGACCCTGGTCGGCAGCCTTTGGGCGGGCGCGCTGCTCATTCTGACCAACGCCGCCATCATCGCCCTCGGTGGCTACGAGCGGCCCGCAACGTGGGTGGTGGCCATTCTCTATTTCACGATCTTTCATTCCACGCTGGTCCTCTTGGGCATCGTCGGTCTGGCCAAGGCCATGGCCGGCAAGCCCTATCGTTATCCGTTGATCGGCAGGCCCTGCGATGAAACCCCTTGAAACGCTGCGGCTGCTATTGCGTGTTGGTTTTTTCGCCCTGTTCGTGCTGGCGCCGCCACTGGATTTGCTGCGCTTCGACCTCACGCAAGGCCACGCCATCCTTTTCAAGCGGCCGTGGGTGATCGGCATCGATGACTTCGTTGCCGGCACCATCGACGCCGGCGAGTTGGCTTTCCGCATCATGAGCCGTGTCTTCCTGCCCCTCCTTGCCGCAGCCGGCCTCGTCATCGCCATTGCCTACCGCTGGGGCCGGCTCTATTGTGGCTGGCTGTGCCCACATTTCTCTGTGGTGGAGACGATCAATGCACTGATGCGGCGCAGCATCGGCAAGCACAGCCTATGGGACCGGCAGCGGCTTCCGCTGCAGCGGGCGGACGGCAGACCCTGGCGCACAAGCCCGGCCTGGTGGCCGGTGACCATTGCCGCCGCCTTGGTGTTTGCCTTGCTCTGGGCGGTGGTGCTGCTCAGCTATCTGCTTCCCCCCGCAGAAGTCTACGGCAACCTCTTAAACGGCCGGTTAAGCCCCAACCAGGCCCGTTTCCTCATCGTGGCGACGGTGCTTCTGTTCATCGAGTTCACGCTGGCGCGGCACCTCTTCTGCCGCTATGGCTGCGCCGTGGGGCTGTTCCAGAGCCTGGCCTGGATGGCCAATCCCCATGCTCTGGTGGTCGGCTTCGACCGGAGCCGGGCGCATGCCTGCCAGGCTTGCGCCAATGCCTGCGATAACGCGTGTCCCATGCGCCTGCATCCACGCACCGTCAAGCGGAACATGTTTGCCTGTACCCAATGTGGCCAGTGCATACGGGCCTGTGCCATGGTGCAAAGAAACAACGCCGACGGCGGGCTGTTGCAATGGGTTTCCGGGCCCTGCGCCCTGGACAAAGGGGAACGGGGCCGGCACCAGTTGGCCGCCAGCGGATGCTTCCCCGGCAGGCAGTCGTCCGCGGTGAGGGCAGCGCACCCACGCTGAGGTGGCAACATGGAGGAATGGGTTGGCAAACTGTGGGATCGTTTCCTGCGCAGCCTGGCGGAGCGTGAACATGGCGCAGCCGCCATCACCCTGGAGGAAGTCGCTCCCACCGCCGGCATTCTTTTTCGCGCCTTCGGCGGGGCGCCAGGATTGACGGTGAAGGCCACCGTGGCCACGCCCCACGGAGCACGTCGCAACCACCTTGCCCGCCTGGCGGGTGTCAACCAGCGTGTGGAACTCGCCTGGCGGAATGGCGAGGCGCTCCTGCTGCCTTCCCGTCTCGCGCTGTTCCCCCAAGCCGCGCTCAATCGTGATCTCTATCTATGGCTGATTGCCCTCGCCGCCGAATGTGACACCACGTGGAAAGATACCGACGCCTGGTTTCAAGCCCAGCAGGAGGCAAGCCTGCGCCTCTGGGCCCGTTATCCCGGCCTTGAACGGCGCTACCGGCAACTGGTGGCCGCGCTGCTGCCCCTGCGCCCTGCCCCGGAGCGCCTGCCTGCCGATGAAGCCGCGCAGGAAAGGGCCATCCAGGCCGCCCTGCGCCATCCCGGCCACCTCCGCCGTCTGCCCCAGGCGCGCCGTCCCTGGCAACCGGTGCCCCTCTGGCTTCATCCCAGCCCGCCGCCGACCCCGGCCACGGCGACCCGCAGCGGACACGCCGGCACTTCCATTGGCGGACGGGCAAAAGAGGACCGTCGGCGGCGCCAAGGCGAGCGGGTCGATGTGCGGGATGGAAGGGATGCCTTTCTGCTCTTTTTCCGCGCCGAGAGCATCCTGAGCTGGGCAGACTACATTCGCGTGCATCGGCCCACGGAGGAAAACGGGGACGCCGACCCCGCCGCTGCCGACGATATCGATCGACTGGCCATCGCCCGCGATGGCGAGACCCGCGCCGCCCGCATCCGTTTCGACCTGGACCTCCCTGCCCCTGCCGAGGACGACACGCCCCTCGGCCCCGGTCTCTGGTTACCGGAATGGGATTTCCGCACTGAGCGGCTGCTGCCCGCCCGTTGTCGCATCCAGCCCCTGCTGGCCGAACGCGCCGCGCCCTGCGGTCTGCCGGACGGCTTGCGGCCCATCGCGCGGCGCCTTCGCCGCCAGTTCCAAGCCCTGCGACCGGAACGCACCTGGCTTACCCGCCAGCCGGAAGGAAGCGAGCTCGACCTCGATGCTCTCGTCACCCATTTGGCCGAACGGCGTTTGCGCAGGGGCACCGCGGAACAGGGGTTCTACCGCGAGGCCAAACCCAGTCGGCGCGACCTCGCTTGTCTGCTGCTTGCCGATTTGTCGCTGTCCACCGACGCCTACGCCAACGACACGGCCCGCGTCATCGACGTGATCCGGGACAGCCTGTTCCTGTTTGCGGAGGCCTTGTCGGCAAGCCATGACCGTTTCGGGCTGTACGGTTTTTCCTCCCTGCGCCGCGATAACGTGCGTTTTCACCTGCTGAAGGATTTCCACGAGCCCTACGACGATACGGTGCGCGGCCGCATCGCCGCCATCAAGCCGGGCTATTACACGCGAATGGGCGCCGCGTTGCGCCAGGCCACACAGATTCTCGCCGAACAACCCGCTGCCCGGCGCTTGTTGCTGTTGCTCACCGATGGCAAACCCAATGACCTTGATCACTACGAGGGCCGTTACGGCATTGAGGATACGCGCCATGCGGTGATGGAAGCACGCCGGCGCGGTATCACTCCTTTCTGTGTCACCATCGATCGCGCTGCGCCCGACTACCTCGGCCACCTGTTCGGCACGGGTCATGCCTTGGTCATTGGCAAGGCCGCCGAGCTTCCCCGGAGGCTTCCCCGTCTCTACGCCCGGCTGACCACCTGAACATCTGTTCATGCTGGGGGGCTAAAGTTTTCCACGCCTCTGCCGTGATAGCGGCTGGGTAGGGCCGCTCACGGCCGTACCTGAGCACAGGCATCTACCAAGGGCAAAACCGTCGAAAGGCGGTGACGCAAAGGTTCCGGCCTACCGGGCAAGCGCCCCAGGGCAGCGGGCCTGCTGGGTGTCCGGCACGCATCCCTTTTCCGGCGTTGCCCCTGGTCAGGTTGCAGGTTCAGCTTGTTTTGAGTCCCAGGACCACCGGGAGAGCCCCATGGAAGACGCCGATTCCACCGACATCCGCAACCCCCTGGAAGGTTCAGCCCCTGCGCCGACCGCCGCCGACCGGCGCCTCCTGGAGCGCTGTGTGCAGATTGCCCTTGGCAATCTCTGCGGCGCCCTGAAGGCCACCCTGGAAAAGGCCGATGAGGAGTTTTTCCAGCTGGCGCAGAAGGCCACAGAAAGAACCATGGAGCAGCTGCATCTGGACGCCATGGCATTGGTGCGAAACCACGCGGAGGAGATCGAAAAACGCTTCCGGGAACACCTGCACAATGGCATCCAGGCGGCCCTGCTGCCGCGAAAGGCGGAGCGTCAGCCACATCGAGATGCCGATTTGGACCAGTTCACCCTCGTGGACCCGGATGATCTCGAGGAATCCATTGCCACCCAGGAGATGGCGGCAAAGATCAGAACCGGCTGCACCGAGGAGCTCGCCGCCTTGGAAAAACGCGTGGGCCTTTTGCTCCGCGACCCCGAATTCCGGCGGGTGAAGAATCCCTTCGACCCTGCCGTGCTGGCCGATGCCTACATGGCCGCCTGCCGGGACACGGAAGCACCGCTCAAGGTGCGGCTCCTCCTCGTCACCATGTGGGACAAGCATATGCAGGATGCCGTGGCCGCCACCTACCACGAAATCAACCAATACCTGGTGGGCAAGGGCATTCTGCCCCGCATCCGCCATGAAATCCGGCGGGGGACCGACCACACCGCGGAAATCGCCGCCATTGCCGCCCAGGCGGCAGTGGAGGCCGTGCAGGCGGCCAACAGCGACGACGTCTTCGCCAACCTGCAACAGTGGTTTGCCCGCGCCGCCCAGCGGGGCACGCTGCCGGCCGCAGGGGCGAGCGCGGCAGCCGGCCCTCTCGCCTGGCTTTCCCCGGCTGTCGCTGCCGCCGGGCCGGTTCCCGCTGCGCCAGGGGCAGGCCCTGCCGGCATCGCCGGCGTGACTTACGGTACAGCGGGTGCATCCGGCGAGGGGGGAGCCACCAGCAACGCCCTCCTTGCCCAGCTCACCCAACTGCAGCATGGTCAGGGCGTGGAACACATTCCCGTGCTCGCCCAGGCCGCGGCGGGCGTTCCCGTGGCCGTGCTGCGGGACATCCGCGACGCGCTGCCAGCAGACAGTCTCAGTTCCACCGCCGCGGTGACCCTCGAGGTGGTAGCCATGGTCTTCGATTTCATCTTCGACGATCCCCGCGTGCCCGATACCCTGAAGGCCCTCATCGGCCGTCTGCAGATCCCGGTGCTCAAGGCGGCGATGATCGACCCTGCCTTCTTTTCCCGGCGAACCCATCCCGCGCGGCGACTGCTCAATCTGCTGGGTGAGGCCGCCGTCGGCTGGCAGGGAAGCCACGATGATCCGCTCTATCGCAAGATGGAAGAAATCGTGCAGAAGCTCCTCGACGATTTCGAGGACGACATGGCCCTCTTCGACCAGGCGATCGGCGAGCTGCAATCCTTCCTCGAGGAACAGGAACGCCAAGCGGATGCCCTGGTGGCCGCCGCCACACCCCTCATCGAGGCCCGTGAACGTCAGGAACTGGCGGCCATCGAAGCCCAGGAGGCGGCGGAAGATGCCGTGGCAAGCCGCGCCCGGGATGCGCAGGTTCCCGAAGTGGTGCGCACCTTCCTCTGCGAGACGTGGACGAGCGTGCTCGCCCGCGCCCACCTGGAGGGGGGAACGGAGGGCACCCCTTGGCGGGAGGCCATGACCACCATGGACGACCTTGTCTGGAGCACCCGCCCCAAGGCAAGCCGCGAGGAACGGGAGCGGCTCATCCAGCTCCTGCCGTCACTCCTCAAGCATCTGAAAGCCGGCATGGAGGCGGTGGGCGTGGCGCAAGCGGCGCGGGAACGCTTCCTGAGCCAGTTGGTGAAATGTCATGCCAACGCCGTGAGCGCCGGCTTTGCCGAATCCGGCAGCGCAAGCCCGCCGGCGAAAAAGGAAACCGCGGTGGTGCTCCATTTCCCGAAACGGGAACCGGCCCCGGAGCCGGTGAAACTGGAAATCCTCACCCCGGCTCACGGGGAGGTGGAAGTGGAGGAGATCACCATCGGGCCCGTGGGCTGGGTGGAAGAAGAAGAGGAAGCCGGGGCAAGCCAAGCCGCGCCCCCCGCCCGGGTGGAAGTCGACGAGGACATGGCGCGGGAAGTGGTGGCGGCCCTCAAACCGGGCATGTGGGTGGAGTTCCGCCACACGGGGATGGAGCCCCTCGCCGCCAAGCTGAAGTGGATCAGCCCCCTGCGCGGCGCTTATCTCTTCTGCGACCGGCAGGGCAAGCGGGGGGCCACCATGCCCCGGGAAAAGCTGGAAGCCGCCTTCCGCATCGGCACGGCGCGTCTCCTCGACGAGGCGCCCCTTTCCGACCGTGCGGTGGACAACGTCATCGCCACCCTCAAGCAGGCGGCCGCGTAATCAGCGTCGCGCCCAGTCGATGAGCGGCAGCCATTGTTCCAGCTCCCGCTCGCTTTGCGAGCGGGGCAGGTCAAACAAGGTCTCCCCCAGCGCCGCCGCCTGGACGTAAATCTGCGTGTCGCGTAGCCAGCCGATCACCGGCAGCTCGTATTTCTCGAAAAAATGGCTGAGTGTGGCCGCTGCCCGCGTGCGCGGGTCCACGCGCATGCCCACCATGCCGATTTCCACGCCGTGCTTGCGCACCGCCTTGTGACTGCGCATGAGCTCGAAGAAGTCGGCCACCGCCCAGATATCGAAAAGCGACGGGGTGACCGGCACCATCACCTTGTCCGCCGCCCGCAGCGCATCGTCCAGCAGCCTGCCGTGGATACCCGCCGGCGCATCGAGGATCAGCCACTCCGTGCCCTTGGGCGGCTTGTCGAGGTCCGCCTCCCGCGCATCCCAACCCTCGATGGCAGGCAGCTTTGGCGAGCGGATGGCAAGCCACTGGAGACTGGAGCGCTGGCGGTCCATGTCGCCGAGGGTCACGCGATCGCCGCGCCAGGCAAAGAAGCCGGCCAGATTGGTGGCGAGTGTCGTCTTGCCGCTGCCCCCCTTGGGATTGACGACGAGGATGGTCTGCATGGCCCCTCCTTGGGTCAGGAGATTTCCCGGCGCTCCAGAATAGCCTGGGCAAGCGTGCCGCTGTCCGTGTATTCCAGTTCACCGCCCACCGGCACACCCCGGGCAATGCGCGTCACCTTGAGTCCGCGACCCTTGAGCAGTTCGCCCAGGTAATGGGCGGTGGCTTCCCCCTCCACGGTGAAATTGGTGGCCAGCAGCACCTCCCGCACCACACCATTTTCCACCCGTTTCAGCAACCGCTCCAGATGTAGCTCCTTCGGCCCCACCCCATCCAGCGGTGACAGGCGCCCCATGAGGACGAAATACATGCCGCGGTAGATCTGGGTCTGCTCCATCATCATGAGGTCGGCGGGCATTTCCACCACGCACAGGGTGGTGGCATCGCGGCTTTCGGAGCTGCACAGGGTGCACACCTCACCCTCGGTGAAGCTGTTGCACATCCGGCAGTGCTGTACCCGCTCGAGGGCCAAGGCCAGGGCGGAAGACAAACGTTTCGCCCCTTCCCGATCGTACTGCAGCAGGTGGTAGGCCATGCGCTGCGCCGAGCGCGGCCCCACGCCGGGCAGGCAGCGCAGGGCTTCCATGAGTTCTTCAAGACTCGAAGGGGCGCTCATCGGCAAAGGGAAGGGAATGGCCTCACGCCAGCCTCAAAAGGGCATCTTGAAGCCGGGCGGCAGACCCAGGCCGGCGGTGAGGGCGCCCAGTTTCTCCTGGCTGGTGGCTTCCACCTTGCGCACGGCATCATTGACCGCCGCGGCAATGAGATCCTCCAGCATTTCCTTGTCGTCGGTGAGGAGGCTCGGGTCGATGCTCACCCGTTTCACATCATGCCGGCCGGTCATGATGACGCGGACCATGCCTGCCCCCGCCTGGCCCTCCACCTCCATGACCGCCAGCTCTTCCTGCAGCCTTTTCATGTTTTCCTGCATCATCTGGGCCTGTTTCATCAGGTTGCCCAAGCCACCCTTGATCATGGTTTTCTCCTATTGCTGAACCGGTTTGATGCTGGATTCGATCAGCCGCGCGTCGAACTGTTCCAAAAGCTCCCGCACGAAGGGATCGCCCTCGATGGCCTCCACCGCCCGCGCCTGCTTTAGCGCCCGCTCGTTTTGCGCCCGTTGTGCGGGGGTGGGCCCCTTAAGGGTACCCGTCTCGATGAGAAGCTTGAGGGGCCTGCCGAAATGGGCTTCCAGTGCCTGACGCAGTTTTTCCTGATAGGGCTTGTCCGTGAGATGCCGGTGCTCCGGCGGCACCATGAGGCGGATGAGGCCGTCGGTGAAGGCGGCAAGCTCACAGTGTTCGGCCAGCATGCGCGCCATGCCCGACATGGGCAGGCGGGCGATGAGGCCCGCCCAGTCGCCGTCGAATGCTTGAGCCCCCTTGGCTTGCGCCCCGGGCGGTTCTTTGCGCGCGCTGTCCCCGTCAGTTTTTTTTTGAGCAGGGCCGGGCGCACCAGTTGCCGTAACTGCCGCGGCTTCGGCGGCCTCTTCCCCCTCCCCGCACTCCTCCGGGCGGAAGGCGAGCAGGCGCAGCAGCGTCATGGTGAAGCCCGCGTACTCGTCGGGGGCCAGGGGCAGGTCGCGCCGCCCGGTGAGGACGATCTGGTAATCGAGCTGCACCTCCTCCGGCGTCATGAGCCGGGCAAGCTCCAGGATGCGGGCGCGCTCCGGCAAATCCTCGGGCAGGGCGGCGGGCACCGTCTGCGCCAGCGCCACCTGATGCAGCAGCACCCCCAAATCCTGCAGCGCCGCCTCGAAGGAAAGGCTGTGCTCCGCCATGCGGTCGGCCACGGCGATGAGTTGCGGCCCATCCCGCGCCACCAGGGCGTGGAGGAGATCGAAGAGATACCCCTGGTCCACCACGCCCAGCATGGCGCGCACGTCCGCCTCCTGGATGCGCCCGCTGCCGTGGGCGATGGCCTGGTCGGTGAGGCTCAAGGCATCGCGCATCGAGCCCTGCGCCGCGCGCGCCAGAAGCCGCAGCGCCGCCGGTTCGAACTCGATCCCCTCAGCCTGCAACACCCGCGTCAGGTGCGCCACGATGGCCGGGGGCGACATCTGCTTGAGATTGAACTGCAGGCAACGGGACAGCACGGTCACCGGAATCTTCTGCGGGTCGGTGGTGGCGAGGATGAATTTCACATGTTCCGGCGGCTCCTCCAGGGTCTTCAGCATGGAGTTGAAGGCCGCCTTGGAGAGCATATGCACCTCGTCGATGAGGTACACCTTGAAGCGCCCGGCGGTGGGGGCGTACTGGGCGTTGTCCAGCACTTCGCGCATGTTGTCGATGCCGGTGTTGGAGGCGGCATCAAGCTCGATCATGTCCACGAAACGGCCCTGGTCGATGGCCGTGCAGGCCGCGCAAACGCCGCAGGGCTGCGGGGTGATGCCGGTCTCGCAGTTCAGGCATTTGGCGATGATCCGCCCGAGGGTGGTCTTGCCTACGCCGCGGGTGCCGGTGAGCAGATACGCATGGTGCAGACGTTTCTGTTCCAGGGCGTTGGACAGGGCGCGCACCACGTGCTCCTGCCCCACTATCTCGGCGAAGGTGCGGGGGCGCCATTTGCGCGCGAGGACTTGGTAACTCATGGGCCGATTTTATCAAAGGGCGCGGTGCCGGACCGCGAAGGGGGGTGGCGAGCCTTACCCCCGGCACTTGCAGTGAGCGGCTGTGGCTGCTTCCTTCCGGACCTGACCAGGTTCACCGCCTTGCAATGCGGGGAGGCCCGCCATGTAAGGGTTGGGCCGGCATCATCCCCCATCGGGGAGGAGAAATCAAGGGTATGCCTAGCTTTCCAGCAGTTTCAATACGTCCTCGATTTCACGCCGGATCGCAGCGAGATCGACAGCGGGCTTGGCGGCGGTATCGGGCTCATCGAGCAGGCCCGACTCCAGACGGTTGCGCGCGCCACTGATGGTGAAACCCTGCTCGTAGAGGAGCTCCCGGATGCGCCGGATGAGGAGCACCTCGTGGTGCTGGTAGTAGCGGCGGTTGCCCCGCCGCTTGACCGGTTTGAGCTGGGTGAATTCCTGTTCCCAGTAGCGCAGAACGTGGGGTTTGACGCCACACAGCTCGCTCACCTCGCCGATGGTAAAGTAGCGTTTTGCCGGAATGGGCGGCAAGGCGTCGGTCTTGGTGTTCTGCATGGCCCGGGGAGGAAAAGAGCGCGTGAGAAGACGTCAGGCGGCTATTCGCCCGCCGTTTCGGTTTGCGGTTCGGCCTGATTAGCCTGCTGTTCCCGCAGCCGGCGGGCAAAGGATTCCTCCACCAGGGACTTGAGCTTCTGGCTGGCGTGGAAGGTCACGACCCGGCGGGCGCTGATGGGGATTTCCGCCCCGGTCTTGGGGTTGCGTCCGGGCCGCTGGGGTTTGTCCCGCAACTGGAAGTTGCCGAAGCCAGACAGCTTGACGCTCTCCCCCGACTCCAGGGCGAGCCGCACCTCTTCAAAGAAGGATTCCACCATGTCCTTGGCTTCGCGCTTGTTCAGTCCGACTTTTTCGAAGATTAGGTCGGCCAGTTCGGCTTTTGTCAAAGTCATAGGCTTCCTCGCGATGCGACTAGTGCCGCAGCCTGGCCCCGAAACGGTCGGCCAGGACCTGGGTGAGGCTCGCCATGACCGCGTCCACCTCAGCGTCGGTCAGGGTCTTGCGAGTATCCTGCATTAGAATCCGGAAGGCAAGACTTTTCTTTCCAGAATCAATGCCTTTGCCTTGATAGAGGTCGAACAGCGCCACCTCCGTGACCTCCGGGGGCGCCGCCTCCCTACAGGCGGCAAGCATGGCCCCGGCTTCCACGTTTTCGTCGACGATCACGGCAAGATCGCGTCTTACCGGCGGAAATTTGGACACTTCCGTGTACCGGGGCAGCCGCGCACCCGTCAGCGGCGCCACCAGGAGCTCGAACAGCACCGGCGCCGCCGGCAGCTCGTATTTTTGCACCCAGCGGGGATGGAGGCTGCCCAGCCAGCCGATGCGCTGCCCGCCATAGAGGATTTCCGCGCACTGGCCCGGATGCAGGGCGGGGTGGCTGCCGCGGCGGAAGGTGAGCTTCTGTTCACCATCGGCCACGCCCGCGAACAGGGTTTCCACGTCCCCCTTGACGTCGAAGAAATCCACCGGCCGGCTGGGAAGCCCCCATTGTTCCGGGTCCGCCGGCCCATAGGCGATGCCGGCCAGGCGTTTGGGTTGCTCGAAGCCGTCCCCGCCCCGATGGAAGGTGCGCCCCAGCTCGAACAGGCGCACCCGCGACTGACGGCGGTTGAGATTGAAGCGCAGGCAGTCCAGCAAACCGCCCCACAGGGTGGTGCGCATCACCCCCAGGTGGGAGGCGATGGGATTTTTCAAGGCCACCGCCCCGCCCAGCCCCAGATCCTGTTCCCATTGGGGATCGACGAAGCTAAAGGTCACCACCTCGTGGTAGTCCCGCAGCACGAGCCGTTCCTTAAGCGCAAGCTCCCCCCGCCGGGCCTCCGGCAGCGGCAGGATGGTGGCGGGCGCCAGCGGCCGTTGCGCCGGGAGATTCTCGTAACCATGGAGGCGGACGATCTCCTCGATGAGGTCCTCCTCGATGGTCAGATCGAAGCGCCAACTGGGCGGCACCACCACGAGCGCCCCTGCAGCCGCGCGTACCTGAAGGCGCAGGCGCTCGGCCAGCACCCGGATGTGCCCATCGGACAGCTCAAGCCCGGAAACCCGCCGCACCCGTTCCGGTCGCAGGCGGATGGGGGGCCGTTCGGGCAGGCGCCCGGTGACTTCGGTGATGGGGCCGGCGGCCCCGCCGCAGATGTCCAGGATGAGCCGCGTGGCGTATTCCAGGCACTCGCGCGTGGCGGCAAAGTCCACGCCCCGCTCGAAGCGGTAGGAGGAATCGGTGGCAAGCCCCAGACGGCGGGCGCGGCCGGCAATGGCGCCGGGATCGAAGAAGGCCGCCTCGAGGAAGACATCGCGCGTGGTTTCGTCCACCGCCGTTTCCGTTCCGCCCATGATGCCGGCCAGGGCCACCGGCCGGGCGGCGTCGGCAATCACCAGCATGTCCGGGGCAAGCTCCACCGTCTCGCCATTGAGGAGGGTAAGCCGCTCCCCATGCTGGGCGAAGCGCACGGTGATGGCACCAGTAAGACGCCCAAGGTCGAAGGCATGCATGGGCTGGCCCCGTTCCAGGAGCACATAGTTGGTGATGTCCACCACCGGACTGATCGCCCGCACACCGCTGCGGGCCAGGCGCCGCACCATCCACTCCGGGGTGCGTGCGCTTGGGTCAATGCCGGTAATGACGCGCCCGCAATAGCGGGGACAGGCGCCGGGCTCAGCCACCACCACGGGCAGGGTCTGCCCATGCGCCGGCGGCACCGGCTGTGGCTGCGGCAGGCTCAAGGGACTGCCGGTCACCGCCGACACCTCGCGGGCGATACCGGCCACACTCAGGCAATCGCTGCGGTTGGGCGTAAGCTTCAGGGTGAAAATGCGATCGTCGAGGTCCAGATACGCCCGCAGGTCCGCCCCCACCGGTGCATCGGCGGGCAGCACCATGAGCCCGGCGGCGTCCTCTGCGAGCCCCAGTTCTTTTGCCGAGCAGAGCATGCCGAAGGAATCCACGCCGCGCACCGTCGCCTGACGGATGGGCCCACCCGGAAGTTGCGCCCCCACCCGCGCACAGGGCACCCGCAGCCCCGGCGCCGCATTGGGCGCGCCACAGACGATCTGCAGCTGGGCATCGCCCACATCCACCCCGCAGACCTGGAGACGGTCGGCGTTGGGATGCTTGCTCACGGCTTTGACCTCGGCCACCACCACGCCCGAGAAAAGCGGCGCGGCGGGCTCCACCGCCTCCACCTCGAGGCCGGCCATGGTCAGCACATGGGCCAGCGCCTCGCTGGTGAGGGGCGGATCGACGAAGCGGCGCAGCCAGTTCTCCGAAAATTTCATGACTTACGCAAACTGTTTGAGAAAGCGCAGGTCGTTTTCGAAGAAAAGCCGCAGGTCGGGCACGCCGTAACGCAGCATGGCCAGCCGCTCCACGCCCAGGCCGAAGGCGAAACCGAGATAGCGCTCGCTGTCGATGTCGCCATGTTTGAGCACATTGGGGTGCACCATGCCGCAGCCGCCGATTTCCAACCAACCGCCGTTCCAGCTCATGTCGATCTCGGCGGAGGGTTCGGTGAAGGGGAAGAACGAAGGCCGGAAGCGCACTTCGAGATCGTCCCGTTCGAAGAAGCGCTGCAGGAAGTCCTGCACCACGCCCTTGAGATGGGCGAAGCTCAGGTGCTCATCGATCCACAGGCCTTCCACCTGATGGAACATGGGCGAATGGGTGGCGTCGGAATCCACCCGATACACCCGGCCGGGTGCCACGATGCGGATGGGGGGCCGGTGCGTCTGCATGTAGTGGATTTGCACCGGCGACGTGTGGGTGCGCAGCACGTGCGCCTCGTCCACGTAGAACGTGTCGTGCATGGCCCGCGCCGGGTGGTTCTCCGGAATGTTGAGGGCGGTGAAGTTGTAGAAATCCGTCTCGATTTCCGGGCCATCGGCGATGTCGAAGCCAAGGGAGAGAAACAGCGCCTCGATGCGGCTCAACACCCGTGTGACGGGATGCAGGCCGCCCACGCCCCGCCCCCGCCCGGGCAGGGTGACATCAAGGGCCTCGGCGGCAAGCTGCATCTCCAGCGCCTTGAGGCGGATGGCTTCCCGCCGCGCCTTCAGCGCCTCCTCGATGCGCTGCTTGGCGGCGTTGATGGCCGCCCCCGCCGCTGGCCGTGCCTCGGCGGGCAGCTTTCCCAGCGTCTTCATGAGCTCGGTGAGCTTGCCCGTCTTGCCGAGCCAACGCGCCTTGACCTGCTCCAGCTCGGCGGCAGACTCGATGGCACCCAGGGTGTCGAGCGCCTCTTTGACGATGGCATCCAGGTTTTCGATGGACATGGTCTTCCCGCAAATGGAAAAGGAGGCGGCGATGCCTCCTTTCCCTGTCCTGCCGACCACCCCGGCGGGCGGTGCGCAGAGGCGAATCCGCGGCGCCGCTTCCCTCAGGCCGCGAGGCTGGCCTTGGCCTGTTCCGCCAGCCTGGCGAAGGCGGGTTTGTCGAAGACGGCCAGGTCGGCCAGCACCTTGCGGTCAACTTCGATGGCCGCTTTCTTCAGGCCATTCATGAAGCGGCTATAGGTGAGGCCGAATTCCCGCGCACCGGCATTGATGCGGGCGATCCACAAGGCACGGAACTGACGCTTGCGCTGACGGCGGTCGCGGTAGGCATACTGCCCGGCCTTCATCACCGCCTGTTTGGCGACGCGATAGACATTCTTGCGCCGGCCACGATAGCCCTTGGCCTGTTCCAGCACCTTCTTGTGACGCGCGCGCGCCGTCACACCACGTTTTACGCGAGGCATCGTCCTTCTCCTTTACACGTAGGGCAACATGGCGCGGATGCGGCGGGCATCACTCGCATCCACGAGGGTCATGCCGCGCAGGTTGCGCTTGCGCTTGGTGGTTTTTTTGGTCAGGATGTGGCGCAGATTGGCGTGGGTACGTTTGACCGCACCGCTGCCCAGGGCCTTGAAACGCTTGGCCGCGCCACTCTTGGTTTTCATCTTCGGCATTTTTGCTACTCCGCATTCGTGGGAAGACTGCCTTCCCTGACCACGCCCGCGTGCGGCGGGGGGCCGATTCATCAAAACAAGCCGTAGGCAGAAGCTACACCTGTTTGGGCTGAGCTTCCTTTTTGCCGGCCTTTTCCGACTTGTGCTTTTTCAGGGGCGCCATCACCATCACCATCTGCCGCCCTTCGAGTTTCGGGTATTGCTCCACCTGGCCATATTCCGCCAGGTCGTTCTCGACCCGTTTCAGGAGCCGCAGACCAAGCTCCTGATGGGTCACCTCCCGTCCGCGAAAACGCAGCGTGATTTTGGCCTTGTCGCCTTCCTGCAGGAAACGTATCAGGTTGCGCAGTTTGACCTGATAGTCCCCCTCGTCCGTTCCCGGACGAAACTTCACTTCCTTGACCTGGATCTGTTTCTGCTTGAGTTTCGCCTCGTGCCGCTTCTTCGCTTCCCGGTATTTGAATTTGCCGTAGTCCATGAGCCGGCAGACCGGGGGCTTGGCGGTCGGCGCAATTTCCACGAGGTCGATGTCGTTTTCCTCGGCAAGCGCCAGGGCCTGTTGCAGGCTGACGATCCCCAACTGTTCCCCATCCATGCCGATGAGGCGAACCTCCGGCGCGGTGATCTCTTCGTTGACCCGCGCCTCCTTTTCCTGAGCGATAGCAGAAACCTCCAATCAAGTTAACGCGCCGGGCGATTTGCGGCTCACGAAGCCGCCATTCGCCATGGTCCTTTCCCCACTGCCCTTGCCAAAAGGGGGAAAAGGCGGGGAAACGCTGCGCGTTATTCCACGTTAAAGCGAGGAGCCCGCTGACCCGGTCAGCGGGCTCCTCGCTCCAATCCAGCCGTCAGGCCACCTTGGCCGCGATCTCCTGGCGCATGCGCTCGATCAGCGCAGCCACGGTCATCTGGCCCAGGTTCTCGCCCTTGCGGGTGCGGACGGCCACCTGGTTTGCCTGCACTTCCTTGTCACCACAGATGACCTGGTAGGGCAGCTTTTGCAAACTATGTTCCCGGATTTTATAGTTGATTTTCTCGTTTCTCAAGTCCGTTTCCACGCGCAGGCCCGCCGCCCGCATTTCCGCCGCCACCCGCGCGGCATAGTCGGCCTGGGCGTCGGTGATGTTCATCACCACCGCCTGCACCGGTGCGAGCCACAGGGGCATGGCACCGGCATGGTGCTCGATGAGGATGCCGATGAAGCGTTCCAGGGAGCCGAGAATCGCCCGGTGCAGCATGACCGGCACGCGGCGGCTGTTATCCTCGGCCACATAATGGGCGCCCAGGCGTTCGGGCAGGGCGAAATCGAGCTGGATGGTCCCGCACTGCCAGACCCGCCCCAGGCAATCCTTGAGGGCGAATTCGATCTTCGGGCCGTAGAATGCCCCTTCCCCGGGCTGCAGCTGGTAGGCGAGCCCCTTGGCCTTGAGCGCCGCCTCCAGGGCCGCCTCCGCCTTGTCCCAGGTTTCGTCCGTACCCACCCGCTGCGCCGGCCGCGTGGACAGCTTGACGGAAACCTCCTCGAAGCCGAAGTCCCGGTACACCTCCAGCAAAAGGTCGATGAAGGCCGACACCTCGCCCTGAACCTGTTCCTCCGTGCAGAAGATGTGGGCATCGTCCTGCACGAAGCCGCGCACCCGCATGATGCCGTGCAACGCCCCAGAAGGCTCGTTGCGATGACAGGCACCGAATTCGGCCAGGCGCACCGGCAAATCCCGGTAGCTCTTGATCCCCTGGTTGAAAATCTGGATGTGCCCGGGGCAGTTCATGGGTTTCACCGCGTAGTCGCGGTTTTCCGAGCGGGTGGTGAACATGTGCTGCCGGTAGTTTTCCCAGTGGCCGGACTTTTCCCACAGCACCCGATCCATCACCTGCGGCGTGCGCACTTCCTGATAGCCGTGGGCGCACAACTTGGCGCGCACGTACTGTTCGATCTCCTGCCAGATGATCCAGCCCTTGGGGTGCCAGAACACCATGCCCGGCGCCTCCTCCTGCAGATGGAAGAGGTCAAGCTGCCTGCCCAGCTTGCGGTGATCCCGTTTCTCCGCCTCCTCCAGGCGGTGCAGATAGGCTTCCAGGTCCTGCCGGCGCAGCCACGCCGTGCCATAGATGCGCTGCAGCATCTCGTTGCGGGAATCCCCCCGCCAATAGGCCCCCGCCACCTTCATGAGCTTGAACACCTTGAGCCTACCGGTGGAGGGGACGTGCGGACCGCGGCAGAGGTCGGTGAAATCCCCCTGCCGATAGAGGGAGATTTCCTCGTCTTCCGGGATGGACTCGACGATCTGCGCCTTGTAATGCTCGCCGAGGTCCTTGAAATAACGGATGGCATCCGCCCGAGGCAGGGTGAAACGGGTGATGGGCAGGTCCTGCTGGGCGAGCTCCGTCATGCGTTTCTCGATGGCCGCCAAGTCCTCGGGCGTGAACGGGCGCTTGTAGGAGAAGTCATAGTAGAAGCCGTCCTCTACCACGGGGCCGATGGTGACCTGGGCCTCGGGGTAGAGCTGCTTGACCGCCTGCGCCAGCAGGTGGGCGGTGGAGTGGCGGATGACTTCCAGGGCCTCGGGGTCCCTGTCGGTGACGATGGCCACTTCGGCATCGTTCTCGATGCGATGGGAGGTGTCCACCAGCCTGCCATTCACCCGCCCGGCGAGGGCGGCGCGCGCGAGTCCCGGCCCGATGGCGGCCGCCACTTCGGCGACCGTCACGGGATGATCGAAGGTGCGCTGCGAACCATCGGGCAAGCGGATCGTGGGCATGGCGGCACTCGCGGACCTGGGCTTTCAAAACAACAAGAGCCAGGCATGGCCTGACTCTCATGGGGAATTGGTAGGCGCGATTGGACTCGAACCAACGACCCCCACCATGTCAAGGTGATGCTCTAACCAGCTGAGCTACGCGCCTGCAAAGCGGCGATTATAACGGAGACGCCCGCCCAAGACAAACCGCCACCCCTCTTCAGGCCGGGTACTGCGCCAGATGGTGGCGGATGCGGCGCAGGGTTTCCTCGCGGCCCAAAAGCGCCATCACCGCATCGATAGAGGGCGTCTGGGTCTCCCCCGTCACCATCACCCGCAGCGGCATCGCCACCTGGGGCAATTTCAGTTTGTGGGCGGCCACGGTCTCTTTCAAGAGACGGTTGATCGCCTCGGCGTTCCATTCGACGCTTTCCAGCCGCGCCACCAGCTCCTTCAGCACCGGCCGGATTTCCGCTGTCAGATACTGGGCTCGCAGCTCGGCGCGGGGTTCCAGGGGACGATAAAAATACACCGCCGCATCGGCCAGCTCCCTGAGGGTGCTGACGCGGGGTTTGAGGAGCTCCACCACCTTGACCGGGTCCGGTCCGTGGCGGGGGTCGCAGCAGTCCGCCGCCATGAAGGGACGCGCCAGCTCCACCAGGTGAGCACTGTCGGTGGCCTTGATGTACTGGGCATTGACCCAGGTAAGTTTCTCCGGGTCGAACTTCGCCGGCGACTTGCTGATGTCCTTGAGGTCGAACCACTCAATGAACTGATCCATGGTGAAAATCTCGTCGTCCCCATGGGCCCAGCCCAGACGGGCCAGGTAATTGAGCAGGGCTTCCGGCAGATAACCATCGTCCCGGTACTGGGTGACGCTCACCGACCCGTGGCGCTTGGAAAGCCTTTCCCCGTCGTGGCCCAGGATCATCGGCACATGGGCGTAGTGGGGAATGGGCGCACCCAGCGCCTGCAAGATGTTGATCTGGCGCGGCGTGTTGTTGAGATGATCGTCCCCACGGATGACATGGGTGATGGCCATGTCCCAGTCATCCACCACGACGCAGAAATTGTAGGTGGGCGTGCCGTCGGCGCGGGCGATGATGAGATCGTCGAGCTCGGCGTTCTTCACCACCACCCTGCCCTTCACCAGATCGTCGATGATCACCTCGCCGTCGAGGGGATTTTTGAAGCGCACCACGGGGCGCACGCCGGGCACCGGCGCCGTACGGTGACGGCAGCGGCCATCGTAGCGGGGCTTGAGTCCCTTGGCGCGCTGGGCCTCGCGCATGGCCTCGAGCTCCTCCCTGCTGCAATAGCAGTGGTAAGCCTTGCCTTCGGCAAGCAGCTTGTCGATCACCTCCCGGTAGCGATCCATGCGCCGGGTCTGGAAAAACGGCCCTTCGTCGTAATTGAGGCCAAGCCACGCTATGCTGTCGAGGATGGCCTGCACGGACTCCTGCGTGGAGCGCTCGAGGTCGGTGTCCTCGATGCGCAGGATGAAGCTGCCGCCATGCCTGCGGGCATAGGCCCAGGAAAAAAGCGCGGTGCGGGCGCCGCCGATGTGCAGGTAACCGGTGGGGCTGGGAGCGAAGCGGGTGCGGACCATGGCTGACCGGGAAAAAGTGCGCATTTTACGCGAAGCCGGCGCAGTCCCCCAAGTGCAATTGACCCTGATCGGTGGAATGTGCTTAAATTGCGCACCCGCTCAGGGGCGGTTAGCTCAGCGGTAGAGCACTGCCTTCACACGGCAGGGGTCGCTGGTTCGATCCCAGCACCGCCCACCAAATCCTCTTCCTTCATCCCCCTTCACCCCTGCCGTGTTCAGGCCGCGAGCTGCCTTTGCCCCAAGGGCACGGCCCTCGGGCGCACACGGCAGGGGTTCCGCTGGCCATGGTGCAAAGCGGCATACGGCATGCTATATTTGCCAGATAGGAGATGGCATTCCTCCTCATAACCGCCCACGTGGCTGATGATGCCTACATGATTCCCCGGTACGGGGGAGGTGTGGGTATGCGGGCGGTTCATCCGATGCCTCCTTTCATCACCTCTCCCGTTCCACGAAAAATGCAATCAGGAAAGGAACGGAATGGGGTATTCCGCACTGCTGGCCGTGTTCGGTGGCGCGGGTGCGGGCGCGAGCCTGCGCTGGTGGCTTGGCACCCGGCTTAATCCCATCTTTCCCACCCTTCCCCTGGGCACGCTGGCGGCAAATCTCCTGGGAGGCTATCTGGTCGGGGTGGCGGTGGAAGTCTTCGCGCACCATTCGGCGCTGCCGCCGGAAGCGCGCCTGGCCGTCATCACCGGCTTCATGGGCGGGCTCACCACCTTCTCGACCTTTTCCACCGAAGTGGTCACGCTGCTGCTGCGCGGCGAGTACCTGTGGGCGGCGGTGGAGGCGAGCGTGCACCTTTTCGGTTCGTTCGCCCTGACCGCCCTCGGCATGATGACCGTGCGCCTGCTGCTGGCCCGTGCATGAGGAGACCGTCGTGACTTCAGCCGAGGCCGCCTGCCCCTTCTGCACCGCGGAGGAAATGCTCTGCCGCAATGCGTTGGCCTATGCCCGCTGGGACAAGTATCCCGTCAACCCGGGCCACGTGCTTATCATCCCCTTTCGTCACGTCGCCAGTTTCTTCGACACCACGCCGGAAGAACGCCAGGCCCTGTTCAGCCTGCTGGACGAATTGCGCGCGCGACTCGACGGCGAGTTTCACCCCGCTGGTTACAACATCGGCATCAACGTGGGGAAAGCGGCCGGCCAGACCATCATGCACGTGCATCTGCACCTGATTCCGCGCTATCGCGGTGACGTGGAGCAACCGCGCGGTGGTGTGCGCGGCGTCATTCCCGCGCGCCAGAACTATTGACCGGAACGGAGGCGGCATGGAGGGATTTTTTCTGCGCTTCTACATACACGAGAACCAGCGCCATCGTCATACCCTGTTGTGGGAGTGGCTGCTGGCGGAGGCCAACAAGCTGGGCATCCGCGGTGGTTCCGCGTTTCACGCCATGGCAGGATTCGGCCGTCATCATGTCCTGCACGAGGACCGGTTCTTCGAACTGGCCGGCAGCCAGATCGTCGAGGTGGAGTTCATCATCACCGAGGATGAGGCAAGACGCCTCTTGGATCTCCTACACCGGGAAAAGGTGCGCGTGTTCTACGCGCGCATTCCCGCCCGCTTCGGCGTGATCAATCCGGACGACGAGGACCCACCCACCTTGGCCGCTCAATAACAAAGGAGAACAACGATGACCGAAATCTGGGCTCAGGCGGCGTTGTGGCTGGGGCTGGCCCTGGTGGCGACGCTGTTGTCCATCTACCTGCGGGTTGCCACCGCCCTCTCCGAGATCGTGGTGGGCACCGTCGCCCAGCTCATCATCGGCGCCGCACTGGGCGGAGCCTTGCTCAAGGGGGACGCCACCTGGATCAAGTTCCTCTCCGGCGCGGGAGCCATCCTGCTCACCTTTCTCGCGGGCGCGGAGCTGGACCCCGCGTTCTTCAGAAGCCACTGGAAACCCACGGTGGGCATCGGGCTGGTGGGCTTTGTCGCGCCCTTTCTCCTGTGCGCGGCAGCGGCCCACTGGCTGCTGGGTTGGAGCACACCGTCAAGCTGGCTGGCGGGCGTGGCCATGTCCACCACCTCGGTGGCAGTGGTGTACGCGGTCATGCTCGAATTCGGGCTCAATACCACCGATTATGGCAAGACGGTTCTGGCCGCCTGCTTCGTCAACGACCTGGCGACCGTGATCGCGCTGGGCCTGCTGTTTTCGCCCTTCACCTGGAAGACGCTGGTCTTCGCCGCCGGGGTCGCAGCGGCCGCGCTCATTCTCCCCCGCGTGGTGCCGCGTTTCTTCAAGCGCTACGGTAACCGTCCCTCCGAACTGGAGGCGAAGTTTCTCATGCTGTGTCTGTTCAGCCTGGGCGCGCTGGCGGGTTGGGCGGACAGCGAGGCGGTGTTGCCGGCGTATCTGGTGGGGATGATCCTGGCCGGCACGGTGGGCAGGGACCATGCCCTAGTGAGAAGGCTGCGCACCCTGACCCTGGGTTTCCTCACCCCCTTCTATTTCATCCGCGCCGGCTCGCTGGTGTCGCTGCCGGCGCTCGCTGCAGCGCCGCTTGCATTCGTGATTCTGCTTTTGTCGAAGATGGTGGCCAAAATCGCCGGCGTCTATCCGGCAACCCTCTACTACAGATCACCCCGGCAGGAGGCCATGTACACCACAATGCTCATGTCCACCGGACTCACCTTCGGCACCATCTCGGCCCTGTTCGGCTACTCCCACGGGCTCATTGACCAGGGACAGTATTCGGCCATCGTAGCGGCGGTGGTGGCCAGCGCGGTGGTGCCCACGCTCATCGCGAACGCGTTTTTCCTGCCCCGTCACCTTTTGCCCCAGGAGAAGAACGAAGCGGCAGAGGGGTCCCATAGAGATGCACAGACACTGGCCCGCCGCTGATCCCCTCGCCAGCCACATTGCCATTCGTTCCCGAGGGGATGAAGGATTTTCCTCCCTGCGATGATTAGGAGACGCCCATGATCCACAAGATACTGATCGCCTACGACGGCTCGGACGCCGCCAAGCACGCGCTGGAGTTTGCCCTGGACCTGGCAAACCACTATGCGGCGGAACTGCACGTACTGGCCGTGGCACGGGTGCCGGAGTTGGGCGAGGAGGTCGAAACCGAGGCCGTGATCGAGCAATCCCGCCGCCACTGCGAGCGAGCCCTGCAGCCGGTGAAGGCCCGCCTGGCGGGCAATCCCCTGAAAATCTCATTCGAGATCGAGATCGGCCATCCGGCGGTGCAGATCGTGCGCTACGCCGAGCGCCATGGCATCGACCACATCGTCGTCGGCCATCGCGGCCACACCCTGTTCGACCGTTGGCTGCTGGGCTCGGTGGCGAAGCAGGTGATGATCCACGCCCACTGCCCAGTGACGGTGGTGCGCTGATCGGCCGCGCCCCCCGGCAGGTGCCACCCACTCACCCGCTAAGACCGCGGCCTCCGCCACGGTCAGTGAGGGGCACGGGGGCGGCCAGCCAGTCCCCCTGCACGTAATCCACACCGATGCGCTTCAGGCGCTCCAGGATCGCCGCACTCTCCACACATTCGGCAATGGTACGCAGGCCCACGACGCGGCCGATGCGATGGATGGCCTCCACCATGGCTTCGTCCATGGGATCGGTGTCCATGTCACGGACAAAGGCGCCATCGATCTTGAGATAATCCACCGGCAGGTTTTTCAGATAGTTGAAGGAGGACAGGCCGCTGCCGAAATCATCCAGGGAGAAGGTGCAACCCTTGCTCTTCATCGCCTCGATGAAATGGATAGCCTCGCGCAGATTGGTGATCGCCGCGCTTTCGGTGATTTCAAAGCAGATGCGCCCATGGGGCACGCCGTTGAGGTCGAACTGACGCTCGACGAAGCCAAGGAAGTTGTCGTCGCACAGGGAATGACCGGACAGATTCACGGTGAGGATGGGGCCGTTCGGATCGTCGCCGAAAGACTCGTGGAACAGGGAACACACCTTGCTGATCACCCAGCGGTCGATCGCCGGCATGAGGTTGTAGCGTTCCGCTGCCGGGATGAAGGCCATGGGCAGAACGGGCTGACCGTCATCCAGAAGCAGGCGCAACAGAATCTCCTGATGCGCGGGCCAGGGACTGCCCTCGGCCAAAGGCAGGATGGGCTGACGGTAGAGGCGGAAGCGGTTTTCCTCCATCGCCTGGCCGATGCGCACCGCCCACTGCATCTCCCCACGCCGCCGCTCCACTTCGCCATCCTGCTCCTGATAGACATGCACGCGGTTGCGCCCCAGATCCTTGGCCGCATAACAGGCGGCATCGGCCGCGCTCAACAGACTGGCCAGGTTGCCGCTGTCGGCGTTGATTTCCACCATGCCGATGCTGACCCCAATGCCGAAGGCGCGCTCCTGCCAGAAGAAGCGGAAATCCTTCACCGTCTGCCGCAACAGTTCGGCAATGGGTTGGGCCGAGGCCGCGTCACAGTTTTCCAGAAGCACCCCGAATTCATCGCCACCCAGGCGCGCCAGGGTGTCCCGTTCCCGCAGGCGGGATTGCAGCAAGGTCGAAAGCTGGCGCAGCAGTTCGTCACCGGCCACATGGCCGCAGGTGTCGTTGACCACCTTGAACTGGTCGAGATCGAGGTAGCACAGGGTATGCACCTGACCGTGGCTTCTGGCGCTGGCGAGGGCGCGCTCGACCCGTGCTTCGAATTCCCGGCGGTTGATGAGGCCGGTAAGCGTGTCGTGGGTGGCCTGGTAACTCAGGCGCAGGGTGGCATCGGCGATGCGTTGCTGCAGGTTGTCATGGGAAGCCTGCAGGGCGGCGGCCATGCTGTTGATGCCCGCTTCCAAAACCTTTAGCTCGCCGCCAGAATCCTCCGGCACACGGGCGTCCAACTGACCCAGACCGATTTTTTCCACGGTGCGCGCCAGACGCAGCACCGGCTCCGTCACCCGCCGGCCCATGCGCAGGGCGAGGAGGGCGGCGAGGATCAATCCCACGGCGGTGATGAGAAGCCCCTGACGCAGCACGGTCTCCTTTGCCCGTTGCGTTGCACTGCGGTTGAGCTCCACCGTCACATGGCCGATGAGGCGGCGTGCCGGGGGAGCCTGTCCCCACTCGTCCTCCACCGCCAACTGGGTGACCCAGATGGGCGCACTGAAATCCAGCGCCTGCGGCGAACTGGCCACCACCACGTTGACCCCTGCCTGCAGAGTGCCCACCGGTGGCAGTCGCACCCCCTCCCCGGCGGCCGCCAGGATTTCCCCATTGCGATCGGTGATGGCCACCCACTTCACATCCGCCTCTTCCGCCGCCGCCTGGGCAAGACGCCGCAATACTTCGCGGTTGCCGGAAAACACGCCGTACTCGGCGGCCGGGGCAAGCTGCCGGGCAATGGCGAGCCCCCGCTCGTGCAATGCGGCATCCAGTTCGGCCAAGCCCCGCTGGATGAAGAACCAGGCCAGCCCGAGGGCGATCAACGTCGCCGGGACCAGAGCAAGAAACAAGACCTGCCACTTGATGCTCCACCCCTTCATGGTCTGCCCCCCGCGCCCATCAATCGCTCCAACAACACCCGCTCCGATTCCACGGGAATCCCCAGCGAACGGGCCACCTGCGCGTTCACCGCAACGGAAAAATATTTCGGATATTGCGCCGCCGGCAACGTCGGAGGCGTGCCCAGCCCGTAGACGATTTCCGCCGCCTGTTGCGCGATCTGCGCCGGCGTCGAATACACCGCAACCAGCGCGCCCGCCTGCACATAGGCCTGGGAATAGGCCACCACTGGCTTTTGCGCCCGGTAACTCGTGAGCAGGATGGCCTGGGCGGTATTCCGGTTGAAGACCAGGGAATCGGGAACGGCAAGCAGGACGTCCGCCTCCGACAGCACCCGTTTGAGGGCAGCTAGCAGCGCCTCCTCTTCATCGATGCGCTCGGCCACCAGGATCATGCCCCGCTCCCGGGCCGCAGCCTGCAGGCTTCTCGCCTCCGCCGCCGACTCGGGGCCCAGCACCACCCCGACGCGTCTAACCTCTGGAAAAGCTTCGGCAATGAGGGCAAACCGCCGCCCCGGCGGCTGATCGAGGAAAATGGCCGACAGCGCCCGCGCCCCCGCCTTTGCCCGCAACTTAAGGAAACTCGCCCGCGGCAACAGCACCGCCAGCACAGGGGGCGCCGGCTCCAGGCGCAAGGCCTGCTCCGTTGCCCACACCCCCACACTCACCACGAGGTCGGCACGGGCCGCCTCCCCGGCGGCGGCCGGCGGCAAGACCGTCACCGACATCGCGCCGCGGCTTAAGAGTTCGTTCTGGAAACGCTGGGCGAATTCCTGGTACAGGGGCGCCTCGTCGCTCAACAGGACGGCCACGCTCGAAGGCGCCGCGAAGGCCGGCCCCGCCCCGAAGGCCAGCACCAGGCAGAGGCGGGCGAGCCACAGAATCAGACCGGTCATCCGGGCTTTCCCATCAGAACTCCGCCTTGAAAGTGACCAGGGTGCGACGGGTGAACTCGTTACGCTGCTCGGGCTTTACGGCATCCCACATGAAATCCCGGTAGGGCGCCCCCACGTTTTGCGCCACCAGGGCGAGCTCCGCCTGCCCGCCATCGAGGCGGAACCGCTTTGCCAGACGTAGGTCGCGCCGGCTGTAGGCCCGGATGTAATCACCACCATTGCCCAGCGGCGTCATGTCATCGTAGTAGTAATAGCCGAGGCTTGCCTCGATGCCGTGGGGAAAACGATGCGCCACGAGTCCCCCGAAGGTGTGGCGCGGATCGGTGCGGTAGAGGTCCCGCTCGGCGTTTTTCACCGGCCCGCCCGTGTCGCGGATTTGCACGAAGGCGTGGGCGAGGTGCAGGCGGGTTGGCCCCAGGTGCCAGGCGAGCTGGGTTTCGATGCCCCGTCGCGTGAACCAGTTGCCGCTGCGGAAAATCCAGGTGCCACCGCCGATGGCATCGGCCAGGATGACGTCACGGATGCGGTCCTCATAAAGGCGCACATCCCAGCTCAAGCCAAGGCGAGGCACTGCACCGAGATAGGCGAGCTCGCGGCTGGTGATGCGTTCCGGCGGCAGCCGCTCCGGACTCAGATACCACTGGAATGGCGGCAGACCGTTGAGCACGATCTTGTAGTCGGCGGCGTATTCGAGCAGCGTGGGGGTGCGCTGGGCCTGGGAAAACCCCAGACGCAGGCTGTGATCGCGCAGGACATGCCAGGTCGCCGCAAGACGCGGGGCGGGATCGGTTCCCGTCAAATCATTGTGTTCCACCATGGCGCCGGCGTTGAGGGTGAGACTTGCGGCGGGCCGCCACTCGGCGTGGCCGAAGAGACGCTGCAGACGATTGAGCCGGGTGGCATCGGTGCCCAGGTAGGCGGGCGCGTGGACGCGGTCATGGCGCAGGCTGGCACCCCAGACCAGGCGCAGCGTCGGCGTGGGCACCTGGATGCGCTGGATTTCCAGGTCATAACGCTCAGCATCCTCCATAAGACGCAGCGTGGTGGGCGGATTCGACACAGGGGTCACGAAAGCTTCCCGGTTGCGGTCGAAGCTGTAATAGAACTGCACGGCAAGCTCGTCGTCCGGGCCTGTGTTCCGCTGCCAGCGAAACTGCGCAAAGCCTGTCGCTGCATGGCGGTCCCGCGCCAGGTCCAGGGGGTCGCCAAACCAACCCACGCCCAGCCGGCCGCCACGCCAGCCGGCCTGAACCTGCAGGCTGTCGGTGGCGTTGAGCAGGCGATCACCCCGCACCAGGAGGGAATCCGTGTGCTGGCTGTCGTTGCGAGCGGCAAAGCCACTGTCCTCACGATGGCCCGCGCTGATGCGGAAATCCCAGCCGGCCCAGCGGCCGGCGTGGCGGAGGAAACCATCGCGCAGGTCCGGGTCCCCGGTCGTGGCACTGAACAAGGTCCCTTTGTCCTGGGCAGGATGGCGGGTGATGATGTTGATGATGCCAGTGAAGGAATTCGCCCCATAGGAAGCGGCGTTGGGGCCCCGCGTCACCTCGATGCGGTCCACCTCCTCCAGCGTCACCGGCAGCATGGACCAGCGCACCTGCCCCCAGGCCGGCGTATAGACGGAGCGTCCATCAACCAGCACCTGCAGCCTGCCGAAATAGGCATTGGTGAGGCCGTGGGCCACAATCACATCATTGCCCGCCGCATAGCCCACATAAAACCCGGGCACCAGGCGCATGACATCGGCGATCTCGCGGAATCCGGAGGCAAGCAGGGTCTCCCGGTCGATCACCGTCACCGCACTGGGTGCATCCTGCACCGGCTGCGCCAGACGGGAAACCGTCAACACCATGGGCACCTCTCCCAGGAATTCCGCTTCCGAAAGCGGCGTCTGCTCAGCGTGGGCCAACGGACCCGCCAGCAGACACAATGACACCGTCAGCCGACGGATGCCGCGGCCCCTTCTTTCCCCCTGCATGGCCTCCTCCTGCGCCTTCCCCTTGTTATCACCCGGGCGGGGTGAGCCGCCACAGGCAGCCCCCCTTGCTCTCCTTGTCCAGCTCCGCAAGCAACGCCTCGTGGGCAGCCAGCTCTTCCTCCGTCGCCCGCAGCACGACAAGGGGGGCATCACTCGTCATCAGGCCCGCGCCAGCCGCCGCCGGGGGCGTGTCGAGTTCGATCATCAGGCTTTCCTGACCGCGCGTCAGTGCCAGATACACTTCCGCCAGCAGCTCTGCATCCAGAAGCGCCCCGTGCAGGGTGCGGTTAGAGTTGTCCACGCCATAGCGCTTGCACAGGGCATCCAGGCTGTTTCTCTGGCCGGGATTGAGTTCCCGCGCGAGCTTCAGCGTATCCACCACGCCGGCGCAGTAATTGAGCAGGGGTTCCCGGCCGATCAGGGCAAGCTCATGATCGAGAAAACCGATGTCGAAGGGCGCATTGTGGATAACGATCTCGGCACCCTGGATGAAGGCGAGAAACTCATCCGCCACGTCGGCAAAGCGCGGTTTGTCGGCGAGGAACTCCACCGTCAGGCCGTGCACCTGCAGGGCGCCTTCGTCGATTTCCCGTTCCGGATTGAGGTAGCGATGGAAACGCTTGCCGGTCAGACGCCGGTTGACGAGCTCCAGCGCCGCCAGCTCGATGAGGCGATGCCCCTGGGCGGGATCGAGGCCCGTGGTTTCCGTATCCAGGATGATCTGTCTCATGCTTGAATTCCCTTGCCCTTCGCCAGTTCGGCGCAGCCGCGGTTGGCGAGTCGGTCGGCCCGTTCGTTGCCGTCGTGGCCCGCATGGCCACGCACCCAGATCCACTCGATGTGGTGTTTGGCGGCAAGCTGATCCAGCTTGCGCCACAGATCCGCGTTTTTCACCGGCTTGTTGTCCGCGGTACGCCAGTCCCGCTTCTTCCAGTTGGGAAGCCACTCGGTGATGCCCTTCTGCACGTATTGGGAATCGGTGTGCAGGCGCACGCGGCTGGGTTTTTTCAGCGCCTCCAGGGCGCGGATCACGGCGGTGAGCTCCATGCGGTTGTTGGTGGTCACCGCCTCACCGCCCCACAGCTCGCGCTCGTGTTCGCCATAGCGCAGCAGCGCCCCCCAGCCGCCCGGGCCAGGGTTGCCCTTGCAGGCACCGTCGGTGTAGATGTCCACCATTTTCGCTTCAGCCAACGGGTTGTTCCTCCCGCGGCTGGTGCAGGGGGGTGAGCTGCCGTTGTGGCGCGGCGGCGAGGCGCTGGCGGGTGGCAAGGCGCTCCTGCCAACTGGGCAGAATGAGGCGCATGCCGTGTACCCGCTTTTTTGCCTGGAGGAAATACACGCCCCCTCCCAGCGGCCACCAGCGGTCACCCGCCTTTTCCAGGAAGTTGAGACGCTCCCGCCAGCGGCTGCTCACAAACGGCGGCGCATAGCAGCACATGCGCCCGCCAGTGATCTCGAAATTCAAAAGGGACAACCAGTCCTTCATCCGCATGAGGGGGATGAAGCGGCCATTCCAGGGATAGCCATCCGTGCGCCGGTTGAGGAGACGCTTCAGGCCCCACAGGCTGAAGGGATTGAAGGCGCTGATGAGGACCTGCCCTTCCGGCATCATCACTCTTTCCACCTCCCGCAGGACCTGGTGGGGATCGGCCGCGAATTCCAGCACGTGGGGCAAGAGCAACAGATCAATGCTTTGGCTTGCCACCGGCAGAAAGTGGGCATCGGCGACGACGCGCACCCCTTCGCCGACGCCGATGGCCGCGCGCAGGGGAATGCGGCAGGCACGCAGGAAATCGAACTGGGGCAGGCCCAACTGGAGGGCATTGAAGCCGAAGATGTCGGCCACGGTTTCATCGAAATAGGCCTGCTCCCGTGCCAAAAGATCGCGGCCCAGGGGCGTGGCGAACCACTCCGCGGCGGTGGGCATTGACAGGCGGGCCTCCCCCGTCGATATTTGGACCATGCTCACCCTCCTTCCCCTTCCTGCCTTTGCGGACAACTATATCTGGCTCATGCACGACGGACGTCACGCGGCTGTGGTGGACCCGGGCGATGCCGAGCCGGTGAGGGCCCATCTTGAAGCGCATGGGCTGATGCTGCGCGCCATCCTGGTCACCCACCATCATCACGATCACGTGGGGGGTGTGGCCGCGCTGGCGGCCCAGTTCCACGTTCCCGTCTATGGACCGGCCGGGGAACCCATCCCGGCACGCACGCATCCGGTGGGCGCAGGCGAGACCGTGCACGTGGACGGCCTCGAAGTGGATTTCCAGGTGATACCTGTGCCGGGACACACCCGCGGACACGTCGCGTATTATGACCGAAAGCACCTCTTCTGTGGCGACACGCTGTTCGCCTGCGGCTGTGGCCGCCTCTTCGAGGGAACGGCGCAGCAGATGTATGACTCGCTGTCGCGGCTTGCCGCCCTGCCCGCCGACACGGAAGTGTATTGCGCCCATGAATACACCCTGGCCAACATCCGTTTCGCGCGCCGGGTGGAACCGGACAACGAGGCACTCAGTCGCCGCGAGGTGGCCGCACGCGCCCTGCGTGAGCAGGGACTGCCCACCCTGCCCTCGACCATGGGTCTCGAACGCGAGACCAATCCTTTCCTGCGCGCCCATGAGCCCACGGTGCGGGCCAGCGCCGAAGCCCATGCCGGGCATGCGCTGCCCGACGCGGTGGCGGTATTCGCCACCCTGCGCGCATGGAAGGATGGCTTTCGCGGCTAAGCCGTGGCGCGCCCAGCCGTCCCTTGGGGGATTGCGCTTTTTAGGCTTCTTCTCCTGCTGCTTTTGAGCCTGCCCCCCGCGGCTTTCGCCGAGGCCCCCACGGTGGCGGTCGCCGTGCTGGCGCGCCTTCCCCATGACGGCGAGGCCTTCACCCAGGGTCTGCTCTGGTACAAAGGCGCGCTCATCGAAAGCACCGGCCGCTACGGTGCCTCCAGCCTGCGCCGCCTCGATGCGCAAAGCGGCCGCGTGCTTTTGCGCACGCGCCTTCCCGACGCGCTCTTCGCCGAAGGGGTGGCAGAGATTGGCGGGGAATTGTTCCTCCTCACCTGGCAGGAAAACCAGCTTTTGCTGGGCGATCCTGCCACGCTGCGGGTCAAGCGTTCGGCCCCCTACCCTTACGAGGGATGGGGCGCCACCAGCGACGGCCGCCATCTCATCGTCAGCGACGGCAGCGCCCTGTTGCGCTTCCTTGACCCCCGCAGCCTCCGGGTTTTACGGGAGGTGATGGTGCGCGACGGCACCACACCGGTGGCCTATCTCAACGAGCTGGAATGGGTGGAAGGAGAAATTCTCGCCAACGTCTGGGGACAGTCCCGCATCGCCCGCATCGATGCGCGCACGGGCGAGGTGCGCGCCTGGCTTGATCTCACACCGCTGCTGCCGCCGGAGGTGGAAGGGGACAGCGAGGCCGTGGCCAACGGCATCGCCTATGATCCCGGCCAGCGCGTGCTCTATGTGACGGGCAAACGCTGGCCGGTGCTCTACCGGCTGGCCTGGCCGCCCCGTTGAGGGGGGAATCAGCGGGCAAGGGCCAGCATCAGACCGTTCAGCCGGTGCACGAAGCCCGCGGGGTCCTCGAGCTGCCCCCCTTCGGCGAGCAGGGCCTGGTCGAAGAGGAGTTGACTCCACTCCTTGAAGCGTTCGCCATCCGTCTCGTCCTTGAGGCGGGCGACGATGGGATGGTGTACGTTGATCTCCAGCACCGGTTTCACCCCCGGCACTTTCTGCCCCGCCGCCTTGAGCAGCCGCTCCAGGTTCATGCTCATCTCGTGTTCCCCGGTCACCAGACACGCCGCCGAGTCGGTGAGACGCCGTGACACGCGCACGTCCTTGACCGCATCCCCCAGCGCCTCCCGGATGCGGGCGATGAGGTCCTTGAATGCTTCGGCCTCCTGGCCGTGGGTTTTCTTTTCCTCCTCGTCTGCCAGAGCCCCCAGATCGAGGTCGCCCTTTGCCACCGACTGCAGGGGTTTGCCCTCGAATTCGTGCAGATAGGAGAGCATCCACTCGTCCACGCGGTCGTAGAGGAGGAGCACCTCGATGCCCTTCTTGCGGAAGACTTCCAGATGCGGGCTGTTCTTCGCCGCCGCATAGCTTTCCGCCGTGACGTAGTAGATTTTCTCCTGACCGGGTTTCATGCGGGCCACATAGTCGGCCAGCGACACATCCTGCACCTCGCCCGGGGAGACGGTGCTGGTGAATCGCAGAAGCCGCGCCAGCCTGTCCTTGTTGGCGAAGTCTTCGCCCACGCCCTCCTTCAGCACGCGGCCGAATTCCTTCCAGAACTCTCCATATTTTTCCTTCTCGTTTTGTGCCAGGTCCTCGAGCAGATCCAGCACCTTGCGCGTGGCACCGGCGCGGATGGCATCGATGTCCCGCGAGTGTTGCAGAATCTCCCGCGACACATTGAGCGGCAGGTCATTGGAGTCGATCACCCCCCGCACGAAGCGCAGATAATGGGGCATGAGGCGCTCCATGTCCTCCATGATGAAGACCCGGCGCACATAGAGCTTGATGCCGTGCCGCTGCTGCCTGTCCCACAGATCGAACGGCGCATGGCGTGGGATGTAGAGCAGCAGCGTGTACTCGTGCCGGCCTTCGACCTTGCTGTGCACGTAGGCAAGGGGCGGCTCGAAGGCATGGGCAACGTGGCGGTAAAATGATTCGTACTGTTCCGGAGTGACCTCGCTTTTGGGCCGCGCCCACAGGGCACTCGCCTGATTGACCTGTTCCTCCTCCTCGCCGCCTTCCTTTTTCATCAGGATGGGCAGGGCGATGTGGTCGGAATACTTGTGGATGATGGCCCGCAGCCGCCAGGGCTCGAGGAATTCATCCTCCCCTTCGCGTAGGTGGAGGATGACGTCGGTGCCATGGCCCGCCTTCTCCACGTTCTCCAGGGTGTATTCCCCCTCGCCGGTGGATTCCCATTTCACGCCGTGCTCGGGGGTCAGACCGGCGCGACGGGTGATGAGCGTCACCCGGTCGGCGACGATGAAGGAGGAGTAGAACCCGACGCCGAACTGGCCGATGAGGTGGGCGTCCTTGGCCTGGTCGCCCGTCAGTTTTTCCAGGAATTCACGGGTGCCGGAACGGGCGATGGTGCCGATGTTCTCGATCACCTCCGCCCGGGACATACCGATGCCATTGTCGGAGATGGTGAGGGTGCGTGCCGCCTTGTCCACGCTCACCCGGATTTTCAGGTCGGTGTCCCCCTCGTAGAGGGCGGGATCGGAAAGGGCTTCGAAACGCAGCTTGTCGCAGGCATCGGAAGCGTTGGAGATGAGCTCCCGCAGGAAGATTTCCTTGTTGCTGTACAAGGAGTGAATGACCAGGCGCAGCAACTGCTTGACTTCGGCCTGGAAACCCAGCGTTTCACGGGTGGCATCCACGGTCATGACGGTTCTCCCTTTTTGCCGACAGAGGAAACGCCAGCAAAAATGGAGACGGACCGCGGCTCTTTCAA
This sequence comes from Burkholderiales bacterium, assembly GCA_023511995.1. Classification (NCBI taxonomy): domain Bacteria; kingdom Pseudomonadati; phylum Pseudomonadota; class Betaproteobacteria; order Burkholderiales; species Burkholderiales bacterium. The sequence continues at coordinate 65,684 of JAIMAL010000007.1, read as the reverse complement.
GAGGAGCGTGGCCTTAAGGTGCGGGCCGACCCTGCAGATCCCGTAGCCGCACCGTGCGGTAGCTTTTGGGCAGAGCAAAGAGCGGCCGCCGCTCCGGCAGCCCGCTCTCGTAGTTGAGCAGCCGCCGCACGGAGCCATCGGCGTCGGCTTCGTGCAGGGGCAGGCCGTTTTTCAGCCACATCCCGTGGTCGAAGACGAAACGGGCGAGGTCACAGGGGTGGCGCAGCTCCGGCGGTGTGGCGAGGTAGGTCAGGCTTTGGCTGGCGGTCATCAGCTCATTGAACTCGCCAAGCGCCTGCACCACGTCCGGCAATAAAGTGGGCGAGGCGGTGATGCGGCTGCACGGCTGCCCATTGACGCGGATATCGAAAGTGCGATTGCCCCGCTCCTCCAGCAGCACATCCTCCTTCACCTCCCACTTAGCTGGCCGCTTCACCTCGATGGGGCCGGGCTCGATGACGAGGATGGTGCGCTGATCGTGCACCACGTTGTAGGCCAGCCGCGTCTGCCGGTCGAAGAGGACGAAATCGTCGCGGTCCTGCCCGTAGTCCATGCGCAGATAGCGGTCGGTGATGAGGTAGCGCGTGATATAACCGCCGCCATCCGCCGGCTGGTCCATGAAACTCACCTCCACCATGCCCTCGGCACGGGCAAGGGTGCTGGCGGCAAGCAGGATAAGCGCGGCCAGCCGGCTCATCGGGCAAGCCCCCGCGCCAGGTCCGCCTGGATGTCTTCCACCGCCTCCAGGCCCACCGCCACCCGCAGCAGCCCTTCCCCGATGCCGGCGGCGGCGCGCTGTTCCGGTGTCAGCCGGCCATGGGTGGTGCTGGCGGGATGGGTGAGGGTGGTCTTGGTATCCCCCAGGTTGGCGGTGATGGAAATGAGCCGCGTGGAGTCGATCACCCGCCAGGCCGCCGCCCGGCCCCCCTTCACCTCGAAGGAGACGATGCCCCCGCCGCTTTTCTGCTGGCGCATGGCCAACGCATGCTGGGGATGGGAAGGCAGGCCGGGATAGAAGACCCGTTCCACCGCGGGCTGGGCCTCCAGCCAGCGCGCCAGGGCGAGGGCATTGGCGGAATGGGCCTCCATGCGCAGACGCAGGGTTTCCAGTCCCTTCAGGATCACCCAGGCGTTGAAGGCGGAAAGGGTCGGCCCCGCGGTGCGCAGGAAGCCATAGACCCCTTCCAGCAGCGCCTTGCTGCCCAGAACCGCGCCCCCCAGCACCCGCCCCTGACCATCGAGGTATTTGGTGGCCGAATGGATGACGAGGTCCGCACCCAGTTTCAGCGGCTGCTGCAGAATGGGCGTGCAGAAACAATTGTCCACCGCCAGCCAGGCGCCATGGCGGTGGGCGATGTCCGCCAGCGCGGCGATGTCACAGATTTCGGTGAGCGGGTTGGAGGGCGTCTCGACAAACAGCAGCCGCGTGTTGGGACGGATCGCCGCCTCCCATTCCGCCACCTCCACCGGCGAGACGAAGGTGGTCTCCACGCCAAAACGTTTGAGGATGTTGCCGAACAACTGCACCGTGGCGCCAAACAGGGCGCGCGAGGCAACGACGTGATCGCCGGCCGCCAGCAGGCCCATGGCGCAGGCGAGGATCGCCGACATGCCGGAAGCCGTGGCCACACAGGCTTCAGCGCCCTCGAGGGCGGCGAGCCGCTCCTCGAACATGCTCACCGTGGGGTTGGTGAAACGGGCATAGATATTGCCCGGCTCTTCCCCGCTGAAGCGTCTGGCCGCCTGTTCAGCGGAATCGAAGACGAAGCTGGAGGTGAGGAACAGCGCCTCCGAGTGTTCGTGGAATTCGCTGCGCCGGATGCCGGCGCGTACCGCCAGGGTGTCCAACCGATACTCGTCGCTCATGTCTTGCTCCAGGTAAGCAGCGGCACAATGGGGAAAGAATCTCAGTCTAGCCCCATGCTCAAGCCGTGCGCAGGTTGAGATCGAGCTGCCGGCTTGCCGCCCCGTCAGCATCCCCCGCCTGGCCGCGGCTTGCCTCCAGACGCGCGAGATATTCTTCCGTCACGTCCCCGGTGATGTAGTCGCCATCGAAGCAGGAGGTATCGAAGCGGGGAATGGCGGGATTGCCTTCCCGCACCGCCGCCACCAGGGCGTCCAGGTCCTGGTAGATGAGGGCATCCGCCCCGATCTCGCGCCGGATTTCCTCGTCCGTGCGCCCGGTGGCCAGCAATTCTGCCCGCGTGGGCATGTCGATGCCATACACGTTGGGAAAACGCACGGGCGGCGCGGCGGAGGCGAAATATACCTTGCGCGCCCCCGCCTCGCGCGCCATCTGCACGATCTGCCGGCTGGTGGTGCCGCGCACGATGGAATCGTCCACCAGGAGCACATTCTTGCCCTTGAACTCCACCGCCATGGCATTGAGTTTCTGCCGCACGGATTTCTTCCGCACCGCCTGCCCCGGCATGATGAATGTCCGCCCGATGTAGCGGTTCTTGATGAAGCCCTCCCGGTAGAGGATGCCGAGCTCGTTGGCCAGTTGCAAGGCACTGGGACGGCTGGTGTCGGGAATGGGGATCACCACGTCAATGTCGAGATGGGAGAACTCGCGCCGGATTTTCTCCGCCAGCCGCTCACCCATGCGCAGGCGGCTCGCATAGACGGAAATGCCGTTCATCACCGAATCGGGACGGGCGAAATAGACGTATTCGAAGATGCAGGGACTGAGCAGTGGTTGCTGCGCGCATTGCTGGCTGAAGAAATTCCCCTCCTCGTCGATGAAGATGGCCTCGCCCGGCTCCACATCCCGCACCAGGGTGTAGCCCAGGGCGTCGAGGGCCACGCTCTCGGAGGCCACCATGTATTCCGTCCCCTGGTCGGTTTCCAGCTTGCCGAACACCAGCGGGCGGATGCCATAAGGATCGCGGAAGGCGAGCATGCCGTAGCCGGCAATCATCGCCACCACCGCATAGGCGCCGCGACAGCGGCGGTGCACGCCAGCCACCGCCTGGAAGATGTTCGCCACGTCCAGGCGATGATTGGTGGTGCTCTCCTGCAGCTCGTGGGCGAGCACATTGAGCAACACTTCGGAATCGGAATTGGTGTTGAGATGCCGCAAATCCTCGCGGAAGAGCTCCTGCCGCAGCGCATCGGTGTTGGTCAGATTGCCGTTGTGGCCCAGCACCACGCCGAAGGGCGAATTGACGTAGAAGGGCTGCGCCTCGGCGGAGGAGGAGGCGCTCCCGGCGGTGGGATAGCGCACGTGGGCAATCCCCATGTTGCCCAACAGATCCCGCATGTTGCGGGTGCGGAAAACATCGCGCACCATGCCGCCGCTTTTGTGCATGTGGAAGGTGCGCCCCTGGGAAGTGACGATGCCCGCCGCATCCTGTCCCCGATGCTGCAGGAGCATGAGTCCGTCGTAGAGCAGCTGATTGACGGGGGAATGGGAAACGACGCCGATGATTCCGCACATGGCTTGCCTACTCGTATCTGATTTCCCTGGCGATGGCCTCGGGCAGCCAGGGGCGCAGCGCCTCCACCAGCGCTTCCAGGGGGGCGCTGAAGCTCGCATTGCGCCATTCCGGATGGCGCGGCAGATTAGTGAGCCCCGCCACCATGACGAAGGCCGCCACGATCACCAGCCCGCGCGCGAAGCCAAACACCGCACCCAGCAGCCGGTCCAGCGGCCCCACCCCCAGCAGCCGGAGAAACTGGCCGATGGTGATGGAAAGCAGGGTCATGATCAGGAGCGTGGCGAAAAACACCACCACCCAGCCCGCCAGCATGCGTAGCCTCAGGCTTGGAATCGCCTCCGGCAACAAAGGCGCCACCTGCCCGCTATAGAGCCCCGCCATCCAGAAGGCCAGCACCCATGACGCGAGCGCCAGCACTTCCCGCAGAAAGCCGCGCATCACACTCAACAACACCGACACGCCGATGACGATGAGCACGGCGTAATCGAACAACGTCATCTGCGTGCCCCCACCCCGCTCACCGGCGCCAGGCACCCCTTACCTGCCGTTGACCGGCACCAGCTTGCTCTCCAGAGGCTTGGCCTTGAGCTGGATTTTCTCCGCCTCCCGGCTGTCATAGGGGCCGCTGCGCACCCGGATCTTGTCACCCGCGCTGGTCTTGACCACCTCGGTGAAGCTGGCGATCCCTTTGGCTTTCAGTTCCGCCTGCCGCTGGGCGGCGTTTTTCGCCTCCGAGAAAGCGCCGAATTGCACATAGAAGCGCTCGCCGCCGGCCTTGACTGGCGGGGAGGCGGCAGGCTTCTCCTGGGGCGTGGGCTTCTCCTGGGGCGTGGGCTTATCCTGGGGCGTGGGCTTATCCTGCCCGGTGTGGGCAAGCCGCGTTTCCGTTGTCCCCGCCCCCGGGTTCTGGCCGGTTGCCGTTTGAGTTTTTTCCTCCGGGGTGCGCTGCGGTGTCGCGGCGCTCGCGGCAGCGGGGGCCTGGGGCTCGCCACCCGGCTGTATTTTCGGCGTGAAGCCCGTGGCATCCTGCGCCGGGATGCGGATGTCGATGGGCTGCGCTTCCTGCGGTGGCTTGTCCGCCGGCAAAAGCCAGGGCACCACGACCACCACCAGGAGCACCAGCACTACCGCGCCCACCAGCCGGCGCCGGGCGCGTTTGCGGAACTGGATTTCCTCATCGGTGATGTTGGGCGTGTTGGCCATGGGAAGGTCCTGGTTCCTGCGTCACCCACGCAAATGGGCAAGGAGCGCGGCGACGGTGTAAAACGATCCGAAAATCAAAATTCTATCATCTTGCCCGGCGGCCACACAGGCCGCCTCATAGGCCTCGGCCACGTGGCCGAAGGCCAGACAGGGCACGCCGGGCACCACCTCCCGCACCACTTCCGCCAGCTCGGCGCCGCTCGCGCCGCGTGGCGGGGGCAGGCTGGCGACGTACCAGGCATCGACGCTGTCCGCCAGGGCCCGCACCACCCCCGCCATGTCCTTGTCGGCCAGCATGGCGCAAACCGCCAGCGTCCGGGTGCTTCCGGCATCCGCGGCCAGACTCGCCGCCAGCGCCCGCGCCCCGTGGGGGTTGTGGGCCACATCGAGAATCCGACGCGGCCGCCCGGGCAGGACCTGGAAGCGTCCCGCCAGTTGCACGCCGCGCAAGCCCTCGCGGATGGCCTGCGGGGGCACCCACAGCCGGGGTGAAGCCAGGATCAGGGCTTCGATGGCGGCGGCGGCATTGTCCCGTTGATGCATGCCCGCAAGTGCCGGCGGCGGCAGATCGTCGAGGACAAGCCGCCCCCCTTCCCCCTGGTGCCAGAAAGTTAAGCCCCCGCCCTTCTCCTCCCAGCCGAATTCGTGGTCGATGCGCCGCAGACGCGCGCCGATTGCTAAGGCATGGCGCAGGAGGCTTTCGGGTGGGGCGTGGTCGGCGCAGAGGGCGAAACGGCCGGCGCGGTAGATGCCCGCCTTTTCGCGGCCGATGGCCTCCCGGTCCGGACCCAGGTAAGCCATGTGGTCCAGGTCCACGGTGGTGACCACGGCAATGTCGGGATCGAAGACGTTCACCGCATCGAGTCGCCCCCCCATGCCCACCTCCAGCACCGCCACCTCGACTCCCGCCTCGATGAAGAGCCACATGGCGGCCAGGGTGCCGAACTCGAAATAAGTGAGGGAGATCGCGCCCCGTGCCGCTTCCACGGCGGCAAAGGCGCGGCAGAGGTCGTCATCCCGCACCGGCACGCCGCCGATGCGCACCCTTTCGTTGTAAGCGAGCAGATGCGGCGAGGTGTAACAACCTACCCGCAAGCCTGCGGCGCGCAGCATGGCCTCGAGAAAGGCGCAGGTGGAGCCCTTGCCATTGGTGCCCCCCACCGTGAAGATGGGGAAGCGGGGGACAAGCTTCAGCCGGGCGCGCACCGCTTCCACCCGTTCGAGCCCCAGCTCGATGGCGGCAGGATGCAGCCCTTCGAGATAGGCGAGCCACTCCGCGAGGCTCGCCGGCAGGAAGCACTCGCGGCGCGACACGCAAACCTCAGGCGGTGGTGGGCAGACGCATGAGCAGGGTGAGGAGATTGGCCAGCCGGTCACGCATCTGGCGCCGATCGACGATGAGATCGATGCCGCCGTGTTCGAGGAGGAACTCGGCGCGCTGGAAGCCCGCCGGCAGGGTTTGCCGCACCGTCTGCTCGATCACCCGCGGCCCGGCGAAGCCGATGAGGGCGCCCGGCTCGGCGATGATCACATCGCCCAGCATGGCGAAACTCGCCGAAACCCCGCCCATGGTGGGATCGGTGAGCACGGAAATGAACGGCAGCCTTTCCTTGGCAAGCTCAGTGAGCGCCGCCGCGGTCTTCGCCATCTGCATGAGGGAGAACAGCCCTTCCTGCATGCGTGCCCCGCCGCTCGCGGCAAAACTCACCAGGGGCAGACGTTGTTCGCAGCAGACATGCACCGCGCGGACAAAGCGCTCCCCCACCACCGAACCCATGGAACCCCCCATGAAACGGAATTCGAAGGCGGCGGCCACCACCGGCACCGACTTGATGCTGCCGCCGATCACCACCAGGGCATCGGTTTCCCCCGTCTCCTGCTGGGCCTCCTTCAGGCGGTCGGCGTAACGTTTGCTGTCCTTGAATTTCAGGGGATCGAGGGGCAGGCACTCGGCGCCGATCTCGTAGCGCCCCTCCTTGTCGAGGAGCATGTCGAGGCGGTCGCGGGCACCCACCCGGTGATGGAAATTGCATTTGGGACAGACCTGCAGATTCTTTTCCAGGTCTGCGCGGTAGAGCACGGCTTCGCAGGACGGACACTTGCTCCACAGCCCCTCCGGCACCGCCTTTTTGTTGTTGCCCTCCACCTTGCGCTTGATCTTGGGCGGCAGCAGTTTTTGAAACCAGCTCATGGCCTCTCCTCGTCTGTCAGGCGCCAACGGTGGCCGGCGCATCCATCGCCTGGCGGATCTCCCGCAGAAGATGCGCCACGCGATCCTCCAGGGCATCGCGGGGCACGCCTTCCATCGCCTGCACGATGCGGCTGCCGATCACCACGGCATCGGCAAACTCCGCGACCGCCCGCGCCGTGGCCCCGTCGCGGATGCCGAAACCGACGCCGATGGGCAGATCAATCACCCGTCTTAGCGCCGTCACCTTCTGCCGCACCTCGGCAAGATCGAGATGGGTCGCCCCGGTCACCCCTTTGAGGGAAACGTAATAGACGAAACCGCGGGCAAGCTGCGCCACCGCCTGCACCCGCTCCTCGCGGCTGGTGGGTGACAGGAGGAAGATGGGATCGATGCCGGCGTCGGTGAGCAGCGCGGCGAACCCGGCGGCCTCCTCCGGCGGATAATCCACGGTGAGCACACCATCCACGCCCGCTTCCTGCGCCCGGCGCACGAACCGCGCATGCCCCATGGCCTCGATGGGATTGGCATAACCCATCAGCACCACCGGTGTGTCGGGGTCCGTGCGGCGGAAGTCGGCGATAAGCTCCAGCACCTGTGTGAGGCTCGTGCCGTGGGCGAGCGCCCGTTCACTCGAACGCTGGATGATGGGTCCGTCCGCCATGGGATCGGAGAAGGGCACGCCCAGCTCGACGATATCCGCCCCGGCACGCACCAGCGTGTGCATGAGGGCCGGGGTCGCGGCCGGATCGGGGTCCCCGGCGGTGATAAAGGGAATGAGCGCCTTGCGCTCCTGCTGCTGCAGCAAGGCGAAGGTTCTGGCGATGCGGGACATGGCGGCTCCGCGACTCAAAGGCTGATACCGGAGAGGGCGGCGACGGTATTGAGGTCCTTGTCGCCGCGGCCGGAGAGATTGACGAGCAGCACCGCGTCGCGGTCCATGGTGGGCGCGATTTTCATGGCATGGGCCAGGGCGTGGCTGGATTCCAGGGCCGGGATGATGCCTTCGAAACGGCAGAGGTCGTGGAAGGCGGCAAGCGCCTCCTGATCGGTGACGGTGACGTATTCGGCGCGGCCGCTGTCCTTGAGCCAGGCATGTTCCGGCCCCACGCCGGGGTAGTCGAGCCCCGCCGAAATGGAATGGGTTTCCATGATCTGCCCATTGGCATCCTGCATGAGATAGGTGCGGTTGCCATGGAGTACCCCCGGCCGGCCCGCGGAAAGGGGCGCCGCGTGGCGGCCGGTGTCGAGACCCAGGCCACCGGCCTCCACACCGATGAGGCGCACGTTTTCTTCGGCAATGTAGCGGTAGAAAATGCCCATGGCATTGGAGCCGCCGCCCACGCAGGCAATCACCGCGTCCGGCTGGCGGCCGATGAGCGCCTGCATCTGGGCATGGGCCTCATGGCCGATCACCGCCTGGAAGTCCCGTACCATCATGGGATAGGGATGGGGCCCGGCCACGGTGCCGATGATGTAGAAGGTGGTATCCACATGGGTCACCCAATCCCGCATGGCCTCGTTGAGGGCATCCTTCAGGGTGCGGGAACCGGATTCCACCGGCACCACCGTGGCACCCAGCATTTTCATACGAAACACGTTGGGCGCCTGCCGCTTGACGTCCTCCGCCCCCATGTACACCACACATTCCATCCCCATTCGCGCCGCCACCGTGGCGGTAGCCACGCCGTGCTGGCCGGCGCCGGTCTCGGCGATCACCCGCCGCTTGCCCATACGCTTGGCGAGCAGCGCCTGGCCGACGGTGTTGTTGATCTTGTGCGCTCCGGTGTGGTTGAGGTCTTCCCGCTTGAGGAAAATGCGCGCGCCACCCAGGTGATCGCTCAGGCGCTGGGCGTAGTAGATGGGCGTGGCCCGGCCCACGTAGTGCTTGAGATCGCGGGTGAATTCGGCTTGGAAGTCGGGGTCGAAACGGTAGCGCTCGTAGGCCTCCTTGAGCTCCTGCAGCGCCTCCATCAAGGTCTCGGCGACGAAAATGCCACCGTAAGGCCCGAAATGACCCCGTTCGTCCGGCAGGTCATACATCTGCATTGCGCACTCCTCGCATGAACGCAGCGATCCTGGCCGCGTCCTTGATTCCCTTCGCCGCCTCCACGCCGCTCGATACATCCACCGCCCAGGGCCGCACGCGGCGGATAGCCTCCTCCACGTTGTCGGCGGCAAGTCCCCCGGAAAGCACGATGGGCAGGGGCAGATCCCGGGGGATCAGGGACCAGTCGAAAACGCGCCCGGTCCCCCCCGGGGTGCCCTCGACGTAGGCATCCAGCAGAAGCCCCCGGCTGTCGGCGAAGCGGGCCGCCCATTCTACCAGATCGACCCCCGGCCGCACCCGCACCGCCTTGATGTAGGGCCGGCCGAAGGCGCGGCAGTACTCCGGCGGCTCTTCGCCATGGAATTGCAAAAGATCGAGGGGCAGCGCGGCCAGCACGGCCCGCACCGCTTCCGGGGCGGCATCGACGAACAGCCCCACACTGGTGACAAAGGGGGGAAGGCGGGCAAGAATGGCCCGCGCCGCCTCCAGGCTCACGTGACGCGGGCTTTTTTCATAGAAGACGAGGCCGATGGCGTCGGCGCCGGCGTGGGCGGCCGCCAAGGCATCCTCGACGCGGGTTACGCCGCAGATTTTGACGCGTACGGGCATCGGGCTCTCAGCCGGGCAGGGGCAGCGCAGGTTCAGGGCTTGGCGGCAGGCCCCACTCCGGCCCGTAATCGGCGCCGGTGAAATAGAGGCCATCGGCGGCGTAGGTGGGCGCGGCATGGGTGCGGTCGCGCCCGGCCAAAAGCTCCGCGATCCAGCCGGGGGGATATTTTCCCCTGCCCACGTAAACCAGACAACCGACGATGTTGCGCACCATGTGGTGCAGGAAAGCATTGGCGACGAAGTCCAGGACCACCAATTCTCCCTGCCGCGTGACCTCCAGCCGCATGAGGTGGCGCACCGGGCTTTTCGCCTGGCATTCGGCGGCACGGAAGGCGCTGAAATCGTGCTCCCCCACAAGGAGCGCCGCCCCGCTACGCATGGCCTCCACATCCAGCGGTGCATGGCACCAGCCGACGCGGCCGGCCAGCAAACCGGGCCGGGTCGGCCGGTTGAGGAGCAGATAACGGTAACGCCGGGCACGCGCGGAAAAGCGGGCGTGGAAGCGGCCATCCACCGGGCTTGCCCACAGCACACTCACACTGGGGGGCAGGAGCGCGTTCACGCCCCGCACCCAGGCGGTGGCCGGCCGCAGGGCGTGGGTGTCGAAATGCACCACCTGGGCCACCGCATGCACCCCGCTATCGGTCCGACCCGCCGCCACCAGCCGCACCGGATGGCCTGCGATGCGCCCCACGGCCTCCGCCAGCACATCCTGCACGGCGCAGCCGGTGGGCTGGGTCTGCCAGCCGCAGAAGCGGCTGCCATCGTATTCCACGCCGATGGCGATGCGCTGCGGGCTGGCCGTCATGGATGCGCCTGCGCCGCCAGGATCAGCAGCAAAAGGAGCCCGGCCGCCATCCCCGCCACCCCATCCCGCCAGCCGAAGGGGGGCAGATCGACGACCACCTCGCCGGCCCCTGCCGGGGCCGGCTGCTTTAGCTCTCCCAGCAGGGTTTGCGGCTTCAGGGGGACGGCACGGGGGCTGCCATCGCCCAGCACCAGGGCAAGCCGCACCACGAAACGCTCCACGGGAAGCCCAAGGCGGCCCAAGGGCCGCAGGAGGAGATAAAGCCCGCCTAGCAGCTCCGCCTGGCTGAGCCGGTCAAGCAGCCAGGCGAGGCTTATCAGCATGAGGAGCAAACGAAGGGCATAGAGGAAGCCGCTGTAGAGCCCCTCCCCGCTGGGCAGATGGGGGCCGAGGGGCTCGCCGGGGGTGGTCCAGGCATGGGCGAGGAGCAAAAGGAGGAGGAGCAGCCGGGTACGGCGCAGCAGGTGGAGGAAGCGGCGACGCACTGCGGCGCGAAAAAGCGCCACCGCGCCCATGAGGGTAGCCAGCAGCAGGGCAGGCGGCCCCATCACCGGCAGGGCGATGATGAAGGCAAGCCAAAGTCCCAAGAGGGTGGCGGGATTCAACACGGACTCAACCAACGGCCCGGAGGGGCCCAACGGCCCCCCTCGGGGAAGCCGCTGGCTTCCCCGGGGGGTGAGAGATGAGGAGTTTACGCCAAAGTGGCGAGAAGTTTCCTGGCGTCAGCCTGCTGTTCGGGGCCGCCTTCCTGCACCACTTCCTCCAGGATTTCCCGGGCCCCTTCCTTGTCGCCCATTTCCAGGTAGGCGCGGGCGAGGTCGAGCTTGGTGGAGGCTTCCTCCCAGGCATCGGGCTGGCCGGCCACGGTGGGCGCCTCCTCCAGCGGGACGGTGGCGGGCCCTTCGGGCGCCGCGGCAAGCTCCCGGGTCATCTCCCCCGGCATCTCCAATTCGATGCCGGAGAGATCCAGCTCCGGCATGAGGGCTTCGGCTGACTCCGCCACCGGGGGCGCGGCAGCGGGAGTGGGTTCGCTGGGGGTCTCGATCTCGAAGTGGAAATCCAGCCCCTCGGTGGTCCCGGCGGGCTTCGCCGGCTCCCCTTCACCGGGCTGCGGCTGGCTCTCCGTCACCAGAGAAAGTTCGGGGAGCTCCAGGGAGAGGGGGGCTTCGGTGGTGCTGGCGCCTTCCTGTTTCTCCACCGCCTTGGGGATGATGGTGTTAAGGTCGAACTCCAGGGTGCCTTCCGCTGCCGCAGCCGCCTCGGGCTTTTCCCCTTCCCCGGCCGCCTCTTGGAGAGCGGGAGCGGCCGGCGCAATGGTGTCGAGATCGAATTCCAGCGGCACTTCGGTATCCAGGCCACTGGGGACCGTCGCCTGGTCCAGGGGCACGCCGCTTTCGTCCTCAAGGTCCAGGGTGACGTCCACGCTGGGCGTCCTGGCAGCGGCTGCCGCTGCTCCCGCGGCAGCCCCCGCCGCGGCGGCAGCCCCGGCAGCGACCGGCGCGGCGGAGGCGCCACCACCGGCGTAGAGGGGATTGTCCGGGTCGAGCCCCCGTCCCAGCTCCGCGGCCTTCTCCCAGATGGGACCCTGCCCGCCGGTCGCGGCATAGAGCTCGGTGGCGACGGTCTCGAAGGCTTCCTTGTTCCTGCGACCGGCGTAAATCTCCAGCAGTTTGAGCTGGACATCATGGCGGTTGGGGTCCTTGTTGAGGGCTTCCTTGAGGATTTCCTCCGCCTGCGCATCCCGGCCGTAGGCCATGTACACCTCGGCTTCGGCAATGGGATCCACGTCGTGGGTGTCGATGGCCCCCATGCCACCCTGGCTGAAGTCGGTGAGGAAGGAGGTATCGCCGGTGTCGATCTGACCCCCACCCGTGTTGCCGAAGACGGTGTTGGCCTTGAGGTCGCCCCCCGTCATGATGGAGTCTTCGAAGCTTGCCAGCGCTTTTTTGCGCCGCCGGCCCACGGCCCACAGGGCGGCAAGCAGCCCACCGATGAGGACCGCGCCGCCGCCGGCGACATAGACGGGATTGCCCAGCAGCTCTTCCATGAAGGAAGGCTCGGGCACCGGCTCCACCACCGGTTTCTTCGCCGGCGCAGGTTTGGGCGGGGCAGCGGGCTTCGCCGCCGGGGCCTGCGCCGCTTTTTCCGCGGGTTTTTCCTCGGCAGCCTTGGGCGCCTCCAGGGGCTTCGGCTCGGGCGCCTTGGCCGCCTCCTGGGGCTTGGCCGCCTCTTCCGCGGGCTTCATTTCAGGTGCCTTCAGCTCGGGGGCCTTCACCGGCGCCGCAGCCTGCGCCTTGGAGGCGGCGGCGAGCTTCTGCAGTTCGGCGAGTTGCTGGTTCTGGGCTTCCAGCAGGCGTTTCATGTCCTGGATGTTCTTCTCCAGCTCGGCAATGCGGGAGTTGGCCTCCTTGAGGGCCTTTTCCTTTGCCGCGGCTTCTTCCAGCGCCGCATTGAGCTTGTCCTGCAGCGCCTTGCCCTCCGCCGATCCCTTGGCGCCTACCGCACCCTTGCCGGGCGGGACTTCACCTTGGGACAGTTTGAGCACGTCCTTGGGCTCCTTGGCCTCGGGCGCCTTTTCCTCCACCTTGGTGGTGATCCTGCCGCTTGCCTCCTGGCCGGACTCCGCCGGCTGGCTCACCGCCGCGGCCGCCAGCTTCTGCCGGTAGGCATTCCAATCGGCGGCGTGGGCCTTGACCTGGCGTGCCGCCTCAGTGCGGCTGACGGCGGTCGCCTCCTCCGCCGCGGGCACGCGCAGGATCTGGCCGCTGCGCAGGCGATTCATGTTGTTGCCCTCGAAGGCCTGGCGGTTCGCCTCGAAGAGGGCAACCAGCATCTGCTCCAGGCTCACCCCCTCCGGCTTCACGCTTTGGGCGATTTTCGCCAGGGTGTCCCCCGGCTTGACCCGGTAGGTCTTCTGCTCCGCCACGGGCGCCACCGCCGCCGGTGCCGGCGTGGCGGAAGGTGTGACTTCCCGCTCACCCTCGAAGTGGGGGAAGGTCTGCTCTGCGGGTGTCAAGGGCGCGGGGGGCACGGCCTTGACCAGGACTTCGGGTTTGGCTGGCGCGGGTTTCGGCTCCGGCGCCCGCGCCGCGGCCTTCCTGCGGGAAGGCTTTTCCGCCACGGCGGCAGGCTCGGGCTTGGGCGCAGCCACCGGGGCAGCAGCCGCCTCACGCGCCACGGGTGCCGCGGCCGGGATGGGTGGCGTCACCGTGGCCACAGCGGGACGCTCCTGCAGACCCGGCGGGTCGAGGAGAACGGTGTAGCCGCGGAAAATGCGGCCGCCGGGCCAGTCCAACTGGATGAGGAGCTGCAGGAAGGGCTCGTTGATGGGTTGCGTCGAGGTGACCTTGAGGTAGGGCTGGCCGTTGGGGCGCTTCTCCACCGCGAGCCGCAACGCCCCCGCCCCCTCCGGCCGCTCCAGACCCGCGCGGCGGTATTCTTCCGCCGGCGCGATCCGGGGCACGAGGAGGTCCACCTCGTCCTTGGGCACGGCAATGAGGTCGATCTCGGCGCGCAGGGGCTGGCCCAGAGCCGAAATCACGGTGATGTTGCCCAGCCCCGCAGCAAAAGAGGCCCAGGGCATGGCAAAAAGCGCACCCGCAATCAGCCAACGCTTCAGAGTCTGTTTAGGTTTCATGCCACCCTCATGAATGTCCTGGCCAGGCTAAGCACGGTAACATCAAATAGTTATCGATGCAAGCTGATCCGGCATGTTAAGTCAGCGGGAATTCCCGATTAACTTTTCGGCAATCTGCACGCAATTGAGCGCCCCGCCTTTGCGCATGTTGTCAACTACGGCCCAAAAGGTGATTCCTTTAGCATTTTCCGCCGATGCGCGCACCCGACCGATGAAAATCGGGTCGTTGGTGGCAGCCTCCATGACCGGCGTGGGCCAGCCACCCGCCTCCGGCCGGTCGTAGAGCACCACACCCGGGGCCACGTCGAACAGACGCTGAACCGCCTCCCGGCTCACGGGTCGTTGGGTATCGGCCTGGACCACCAGAGCCTGGCCGAAAAACACCGGCACACGCACGCAGGTCGCCTCCAGGCTCACGCCCGGCAGCCCGAGCAGACGCTTGAGCTGCGCGATCAGGGTGCGCTCCGCGCTGCTGTAGCCGGAATCATCCGGCGCGCCGATCTGCGGCAGCAGATTGAAGGCGATCTGTTTCGGATACACCTCGGCCTGCACGGTCGTCTGATTGAAAAGCGCCATGGACTGGCGGGCGAGCTCCTCCACCGCGGCGCGTCCGGTTCCGGAAACCGGCTCCAGGCTCACCAGCCGGACCACTGTCAAGCCGAAGGGATCGACGAGGGGCTTGAGGGTGGCGGCCGCGAGCACCGCCGCGGCGCTGGGGCTGGCGAAGAGGCGGCCCTGATGGAGGGCGTCGGGGTTCACCTCGGGCACCACCAGCGGCACCTCGGGATCCTCCGCCAGGGCGCCGCTTGCATCGATGATGCGGCAGCCGGCGCGGTTTGCCCGCGGTACCTGCTCCAAGGTTTGCGCCGGCCCGCCGCAGAAGAAAACCAGGGGCGCTGCCGCGAAGTCGAAATCGGCCACCTCGCGCACCGTGTGGTCACGGCCGGCGAAGGTTACGGTCTCCCCCACTTCCTCGCCGCTATCGAGAAGATGGAGCGCCCCCACCGGGAAGGCGCGCTCCTCCAGGATTTCCAGCAGGGTTTCCCCCAGGAGGGTGCGGGGTCCCACCACGCAGACGTCGTATTTCATCGCGACTTCCCAGGAAAACGGCGGCAGGTGAAGCCCGGGCAAGACCGCCGGCCCCTTTGCCGCGCCGGCCGGCGGACGCGGGCGGCTACTGCCGCTCGAGCAGGATGCGCAGCATGCGGCGCAAGGGTTCCGCCGCCCCCCACAGGAGCTGATCGCCCACCGTGAAGGCGGAAAGGTATTGCGGCCCCATGTTGAGCTTGCGCAGGCGCCCCACCGGCACCGTCAGTGTGCCGGTGACGGCAGCGGGGGTCAGTTCCCGCATGGTGATTTCCCGCTCGTTGGGCACCACCTTCACCCAGGGGTTGTGGGCGGCGAGGATGTCGTGGATGTCGGCAAGGGGCACGTCCCGCGTCAGCTTGATGGTGAGCGCCTGGCTGTGGCAGCGCATGGCGCCGATGCGCACACACAGGCCGTCGATGGGAATGGGGTTGTCGCTGCGCCCCAGGATCTTGTTGCATTCCACCTGGGCTTTCCACTCCTCCCGGCTCTGCCCACTGGCAAGCTGGGCGTCGATCCAGGGGATGAGGGAACCGGCCAGGGGCACCGGCCAGGCATCGAGGGGAAAGCGGTCGGAGCGGAGGAAATCCGCCACCTTGCGGTCGATCTCCAGGATGGCGGAGGCCGGGTCGTCCAGCAAGTCCTTCACCTCGGCGTGGATGGCCCCCATCTGCTGCAAAAGCTCGCGCATGTTGCGCGCGCCGGCCCCGGAAGCGGCCTGGTAGGTCATGGGGCTGATCCACTCCACAAGCCCCTGCTCGAAGAGGCCGCCAAGGGCCATCAGCATGAGGGAGACGGTGCAGTTGCCGCCGACGTAGGTCTTCACGCCCCGGGCGAGGGCGGCATCGATCACCCGGCGGTTGACCGGATCGAGGATGATCACCGCATCCTCCTCCATGCGCAGGGTGGAGGCGGCGTCGATCCAGTAGCCCTGCCAGCCCGCGGCGCGCAGGCGGGGATACACGTCCTTGGTGTAGTCCCCGCCCTGACAGGTGACGATGACCTGCATCGCCTTGAGCTCATCGAGATTGTAGGCATCCTTCAGGGGCGGCACCTCCCGGCCCACCTCCGGCCCCCGGCCGCCGGGGTTGGAGGTGGTGAAGAACACCGGTTCGATGAGATCGAAGTCCTTCTCTTCCCGCATGCGCTGCATGAGCACCGAGCCCACCATGCCACGCCAGCCGATGAATCCTGTTCTCACGGTCTTCTCCTTCGTTGCGCCAGGGGTCAAACCAGAAGGTCCATCCACCCGGCCTCAAAGATTCGCCACCACGGCATCGCCCATTTCGCTGCAGGACACCTTGCGCATGCCTTCCGTGTAAATGTCGGCGGTGCGCAGGCCCTGCGCCAGCACCTTCTTCACGGCCGCCTCGATGCGCTGCGCCGCCTCCTCCTGGTTGAGCGTATAGCGCAGCATCATGGCCACGGAAAGGATGGTGGCCAGGGGGTTGGCCACGTCGCGGCCGGCGATATCCGGCGCGGAGCCGTGGATGGGCTCATAAAGCCCTTTGTTGCTGGCATCCAGGGAAGCCGAGGCGAGCATGCCGATGGAACCCGTCAGCATCGACGCCTCGTCGGAGAGGATGTCGCCGAAGAGGTTGCCGGTGACGATGACGTCGAACTGCCTGGGATTGCGCACGAGCTGCATGGCGGCATTGTCCACGTACATGTGGGTGAGCTCCACGTCCGGATATTCCCTGGAGACTTCGATCATCACCTGCCGCCACAGTTCGGAACATTCCAGGACATTGGCCTTTTCCACCGAGCACAGACGCCGCCGGCGCTTCTGGGCGATGCGGAAGGCCACATGGGCCACCCGGCGGATTTCCGATTCCGAATAGATCATGGTGTTGAAACCGACCCGCTCGCCATTGCGCACCTCGATGCCCCGCGGCTGACCGAAATAGACATCCCCCGTGAGCTCCCGCACGATCATGAGGTCAAGCCCCGCTATGACTTCGGGGCGCAGGGTGGAGGCAGCCGCGAGCTCGGGATAGAGCACCGCCGGGCGCAGGTTGGCGAACAGGTTGAGTTCCTTGCGGATGCGCAACAGGCCCCGCTCCGGCCGCTTATCCCGCGGCAGTGCGTCGTACTGGGGTCCCCCCACCGCCCCCAGCAGCACCGCATCCGCCGCCCGCGCCAGGGCAAGGGTGGCTTCGGGCAGCGGATCGCCCGCCGCATCGAAGCCGGCGCCGCCGATGGGCGCCTCCTCGAGCTCCAGCGGCAGCCCCTCGCGCATGAGTGCTTGCATCACCTTCACCGCCTGGGCGACGATTTCGGGACCGATGCCGTCGCCGGGTAGAATTGCAATTTTCATTCCGGAACCCTCTTCACCACGGAGTGCGCGGCGCGTTTTTCCAGGGCCTTCCTGCCTGCCCCACCCGCGCACGCCGCGGTGGAACCTTCAATCGAACAACCACGGCGCTTCCTTCTTCCGCCTTTCCTCGTAGGCGCGGATTTTGTCCACGTGCCGCAGCGTCAGCCCGATGTCGTCCAGGCCGTTTAGCAGACAGTATTTGCGGAACTCGTCCACTTCGAAGTGCAAGACCTCACCGGAGGGCGTAGTCACCGTCTGCGCGGCGAGGTCGATGGTGAGCCGGTAGCCCTCATTGGCCTCCGTCTCGCGGAAGAGCCGATCCACCACCGCCGCATCCAGCACAATGGGCAGCAGGCCGTTTTTGAAACAGTTGTTGTAGAAGATATCGGCAAAGCTGGGCGCGATGATGGCACGAAAGCCATAGTCGAGCAGCGCCCAGGGGGCATGCTCGCGGCTGGAACCGCAGCCGAAATTCTCCCGCGCGAGCAGAATCTGCGCGCCCTGGTAGCGCGGCTTGTTGAGGACGAAATCCGGATTGAGCGGCCGTTTGGAATTGTCCATTCCCGGTTCGCCATGATCCAGATATCGCCACTCGTCGAACAGATTGGGACCGAAGCCGGTGCGCCGGATCGACTTGAGGAACTGTTTGGGAATGATGGCGTCGGTGTCCACATTGGCGCGATCGAGCGGCGCCACCAGCCCCACGAGTCGGGTGAAGGGTTCCACTATTTCGCCGCCTTTTCGATCACTTCGCCGCCCTTCTTGATGTCCTTGCCCAGGCCCTCGATGGTGTTGCAGGCGGACAGGGCAAACACGCCCAGGAAGAGCAGGAAAAGGGCAATTTTCTTCATTGCAGTTTCCTCCATCGCGATCAGGCCGCGTTGCGGCCGGGTTCGAGGAATTGACGCACGTCCACGAACCGCCCGGCAATTGCCGCCGCCGCGGCCATGGCGGGACTGACGAGGTGGGTGCGGCCGCCGGGTCCCTGGCGGCCTTCGAAATTCCGGTTGGAGGTGGAGGCACAACGCTCACCGGGTTGCAGCCGGTCGGCATTCATGGCCAGGCACATGGAACAGCCCGGTTCCCGCCATTCGAAGCCGGCCTCGATGAAAATGCGATCGAGCCCCTCGGCTTCCGCCTGCCGTTTGACCAACCCCGATCCCGGCACGACCATGGCGAGCTTCACATTGTCCGCCACGCGCCTGCCCTTGACCACGGCCGCCGCCGCACGCAGATCCTCGATGCGGGAATTGGTGCAGGAGCCGATGAACACCTTGTCGATGGTGATCTCCGTGATGGGGGTATTGGGCGCAAGGCCCATGTAGGCCAGCGCCCGTTCCATGCTGGCGCGCCGGACCGGGTCGGCCTCCTGCGCCGGATCCGGCACATGCCCATCGATGGTGGTCACCATTTCCGGTGAGGTGCCCCAGGTGACGTGGGGCTTGATGCGACTGCCGTCAATTTCCACGACTTTGTCGAAACGGGCATCCGGATCGCTCACCAGGGTCCGCCAGTAGGCCACCGCCCGATCCCACATCTCGCCCTTGGGAGCGAAGGGCCGCCCGCGCAGGTATTCGATGGTCTTGTCGTCCACCGCCACCATGCCGGCACGCGCCCCGGCTTCGATGGCCATGTTGCACACCGTCATGCGCCCTTCCATGGACAGCTCGCGAATCACACTGCCGGCGAACTCGATGGCATAGCCCGTGCCCCCCGCAGTGCCGATGGTGCCGATGATGGCCAGCACCACGTCCTTAGCGGTCACGCCGGGGGCAAGCTTGCCCTCAACCTTGATCAGCATGGATTTGGATTTCTTCTGCAGCAGGCATTGGGTGGCCAGCACGTGCTCCACCTCGGAGGTGCCGATGCCATGGGCGAGGGCGGCGAAGGCACCATGGGTGCTGGTGTGGGAGTCGCCGCAGACTACGGTCATGCCGGGCAGGGTGGCCCCCTGTTCCGGACCCACCACATGGACGATGCCCTGGCGGATGTCGTTCATGCGGAACTCGGTGATGCCGAATTCCTCGCAGTTTTTGTCCAGCGTCTCCACCTGCAGGGCGGAGACGGGATCCTGGATGCCCTGGTCGCGGCGGGTGGTGGGCACGTTGTGGTCCGCCACCGCCAGGTTGGCCTGGGGCCGCCACGGTTTGCGGTGATTGAGGCGCAGACCTTCAAAGGCCTGCGGGCTGGTCACCTCATGGAGCAGATGACGGTCGATGTAGAGCAGCGTGGTGCCGTCTTCCTCGACGTGCACCACGTGATCGTCCCACAGCTTGTCGTAGAGCGTCCTGCCGGCCATGATGGGGGTGTCGGTTGGGAAAAACGCTCATTATAGCGGAGGGCCCGCCGGCAGGCATCACACCAGGGCGCGCTGGCGCCGCGCCTCGTAGAGGCAGATGCCGGCGGCCACGGACACATTCAGGCTTTCCACCCCGCCGAACATGGGGATGCGGATCAATTCGTCGCAGGATTCCCGCGTCAGGCGCCGCAGCCCCTGCCCTTCGGCACCCAGCACCCAGGCGAGCGGCCCGCCCAGGCGGGCGGTGAACAGGTCCTGTTCCGCCTCCGCCGCCGCACCGGCGAGCCAGATGCCCTGCTCCTTCAATTCCCGCAGGCTGCGGGCGAGATTGGTCACCGGGATGAAGGGCACCCGCTCGGCTGCGCCGCTCGCCACCTTGCGCACGGTGGCGGTGAGCCCCACGGCACGGTCCTTGGGGGCGATGACCGCATGCACCCCCATGGCATCCGCCACCCTGAGACACGCGCCCAGATTGTGGGGGTCCTGCACCCCATCCAGTACCAAGAGGAGCGGCGGCTCGTCGAGGGCATCGAGCACCTCATCCAGGTGGACTGCCAACCGCACGGGTTTGACCCGCGCCACCACGCCCTGGTGCCGCGCCTTGCCCACCATGCCATCGAGGCGCGCCCCCTCGGTGGGAATGACCCGCACCCCGGCCGCCTCGGCATTGCTGAGCAGGGTTTGGGCGCGTTTGTCTTGACGGGCGCGGTCGAGATAGATTTCCTCCACGCTTTCCGGCTTTGCCCGCAGCCGCGCCAGCACGGCGTGGAAACCGTAAAGGAAGGTGTGCCCACTCATGCCCGTCGGCGAAGGCCGGTGCCCGCCTCGCCCCGCTTCCCCTCGTGGGCGGCTTTGTCCGCCGCGGCATGCCGTAAGCGGCCCCGCGTCGTCCTCCTCCCCTCGCCCTCGGCGGGGACGAAATCGATGCGGCTGGTTTCCAGACTCACCCGCGCCACCCGTACCCGCATGCGGTCGGCAAGCCGGTACACCTTGTGGGTGCGTTCACCCACCAGACGATGCTGCGTCGCATCGAAGGTGAAGTAATCGTTGCCCAGCTCCGAGATGTGCACCATGCCTTCCACGTACACCCCATCGAGCGCGACGAAGAGGCCGAAGCTGGTGACGCCGCTGATGGTGCCTTCGAACTCCTCGCCGATGCGGTCCTGCATGTAGTAGCACTTGAGCCACTGCTCCACGTCCCGCGTGGCCTCATCGGCGCGGCGCTCCGTCATGGAGCAGTGCAGGCCGAGCTGGTGCCAGTCGCCGGGCTTGTACTCCTGGCCCGCCAGCACGGCCTTGATGGCACGGTGGATGAGCAGATCGGGATAGCGGCGGATGGGCGAAGTGAAGTGGGTGTAGGACTCATAGGCGAGACCGAAATGTCCCACGTTGTCCGGGCTGTACATGGCCTGCTTGAGGGAGCGCAGCATCACCGTCTGCAGAAGTTGCGCATCGGGCCGGCCCTTGATTTTTTCCAGCAGCTTGGCGTAGTCCTTGGCGTGGGGATGATCGCCGCCACCCAGGCTGAGACCGAAACTCTTGAGGAACTCCCGCAACGCTTCGAGTTTTTCCGGTGTCGGTCCTTCATGGACGCGGTAGAGGGCGGGATGCTTGTGCTTCTGCAGGAAATCGGAGGCGCAGACGTTGGCGGCCAGCATACATTCCTCGATCAGGCGGTGGGCGTCGTTGCGCTCCACCGGCACGATGCGCTCGATCTTGCCCTGCTCATTGAAGATCATCTGCGTCTCGATGGTCTCGAAGTCGATGGCGCCCCGCTTGGTGCGCGCCTTCCTCAGCACCTGGTAGAGCTTGTAGAGCTTCTGCAGGTGGGGTAGCAGCCCCGCATGCGCCTTTCCAGTCTGCCCCTCCGGGTGCTGCAACATGTCCCACACCTGGGTGTAGGTGAGCCGGGCATGGGAGTGCATGACGCCGGGGTAGAAGCGGTATTTGCGGATTTCACCGCTGCCGCTGATTTCCATATCGCACACCATGCATAAGCGGTCCACCTGGGGGTTGAGGGAGCAGAGGCCGTTGGAGAGCACCTCCGGCAGCATGGGAATGACGCGGCGCGGGAAATAAACCGAGTTGCCGCGCTCCAGCGCTTCCCGGTCGAGGGGGTCGCCGTGGGCCACGTAATGGCTGACATCGGCAATGGCCACCACCAGACGCCAGCCACGCCAGCGTTTTTCGCAATAGACCGCATCGTCGAAATCGCGGGCCGTCTCGCCGTCGATGGTCACCAGGGGCAGGTCGCGGATATCCTCGCGGCCGGCCAGGTCCTCCGCCCGCACCCCCTTGGGGAACTTGCGGCATCGCCGCTCCACCTCGCGGGAAAACTGATAGGGGAGATTGTGCTTGCGCACCGCGATCTCGATCTCCATGCCGGGATCGCCGTAGTCGCCCAGCACCTCGACGATACGGCCGATGGGCTGGGCGTAGCGGGAAGGTTGCTCGGTAAGCTCGATCACCACCACCTGACCCGGCTTGGCCTTGCCGGCCCCGCGGGGCTCGACGAGGATGTCGTGGCTTATGCGTTTGTCCTCGGGCACGACGAAGAGGATGCCCCGTTCCGCCATCAGCCGCCCCACGATGCGCTTGTTGGCGCGCTCCAGCACTTCCACCACAGTGCCTTCCGGCCGACCGCGCCGGTCCGTGCCGGTGACCCGCACCATCACCACATCCCCGTGCATCACCGTCTGCATTTCCCGGGGCGAGAGGAAGATGTCCTCACCGCCGCCTTCCGGCACGACGAAACCGAAACCGTCGGGATGACCCTGCACCCGCCCTTTGATGAGGTGCAGCTTGTCCACCATGCACAACGCCCCCTTGCGGTTGCGCATGAGCTGCCCTTGGCGTTCCATGGCGTCGATGCGCCGGGCGAAGAATTCCATCTCGTGGGGAGCGATGCCCATCATCCGTGCGAAGGCGTCGAAGTCGATGGGCACGCCGTGTTCGCGCAGTTTCTGCAGGATGTATTCCCGGCTGGGCAGGGGGTGGCCGTATTTTTCCCTCTCCCGTTCGAGATAGGGATCCGCCAGGCGCACCGGCGGGAGTTTCATGGCCTTCTTCTTCATTGACACCATTTCCTTTTTCATTACAATTGCGGCTCTTGCCCAGGTGGCGGAATTGGTAGACGCACTAGGTTCAGGTCCTAGCGGTGGCAACACTGTGGAGGTTCGAGTCCTCTCCTGGGCACCACCCTTCATTCAAGCATTCCGCGCCCCCCTTTTCTTCGTTTTCCGAAGCAGCAGCCGCGCAGGCAGCGCTCGCAGACCCTAGTCCGCGTTCGCCCCAGCTGGAAGCACGGCAAACCTGCCACGAGGGGGATCGGCACCCACGCGCCGCCGGGTGCCGAAGCGAAAAGGAGACTGGCGGAGAGGGCGGGATTCGAACCCGCGTCAGGGGATTACCCTGAACACGCTTTCCAGGCGTGCGGCTTAGACCACTCACCCACCTCTCCGAAACCGATGACCACCGGGAACCAGGCTGCGGCCCCGACCGACACCGCGCACCCTGACGCAAATGCCCGCCGGCTCCTTAAGCCCGTGTTTGGGCGGCGGGACGGCGTCACGATGGGTGGCCAAGCCGTCCCGAAGGATGATCGCATCGGCCCGCCGCGCCCATACATCACGGTAAACGGCTGGCCGGGTTTCACTTCACCTCCTCCCTGCCCTCCCCCTTCAGCTTCAGCCCCGCTCCTTGAGGAAAAGCGTGACCGAAAGCCGGGTGATGGGATGCGAGAAGGGGGGAAGCGTTCTCTTTCCTTGATCCCCGCCCTCTCCACGGGGAAGAGGGAGGAGATGCTTCGCGTTGATTTAAAGGGCGCGATCATACCGGAAGCCCCTGGCACGGGCAAGGCCGCGCCGCCCCGTGCTAGAATCGGCCGACCCCGCTTCCGCCCTCACCGTGGCATGCCTAGAGCCGACGCCATCTTCTCCCAGCTGAACCGCGCTGCCGAGCCTTACCGGGATCCCCTCGCGGCCCTCGACTGGACGCGGTTGTCCACGGAACACTGGTGGCTGCCCCCGGCCTGCCTGTCCCTGGCGGGCCTTCCAGAGTTCGAGGCGTTGCCGGAAAACCTGCGCCGGCGGCTGTCCCACTATGAGTTCGTGCATTTCCTCCATGTCGGCCTGTGGCTCGAAAGCCTGTTTATGGAAAGACTGGCCGCCTCAAGGAGATGGGCTTCCCTCGCCGAGCACGCGGCGCGCCTGCATGCCATCCGCGAGGAAGCCGGCCACAGCCTCATGTTCCTCAAGTTGATGGAAGTCTCCGGCGTATATCTGCCCGCCTGTGCCTTTCGCCCGCCGCGGCTTGCGGATTTTCTCGGCCGGCATGCGCCGCCCGATGCCCTGCTCTTCCGCCTGGCGGTGGTGGTGGGCGAAGAGGTGCCGGACAAGTTCAACCAGCGCATCCGCGCCGCCGGCGGCATCGATCCCGTCGTCAGCCGCCTCGTCACCCTGCACCGGGTGGATGAAGCCCGCCACATCGCGCAGGCGCGCATCCAAGTAGAAACGAGCCTCGTTGCGCTCGGTCCCTGGCGGCGCAGAGTAGTGGGGCAACTGATGCGACCCTTGATCCGCCAGTTCGCCCACACCCTTTTTTTTCCGCCCCCGGCCGTCTACGAACTCGCGGGCTTGACTGACGGCCGGCGCTGGCGTCGCCTGGCGGCCGCCAATCCGGCGCGCCACGCCCTCGTGCAAAGCTGCCTTGCCCCCACGCTGGCTTGGCTCCGACGGCTTGGCCTTTGAACTCAGATTGGTCATTGGGCCGGCCTGTGCCTTCGATTGGCCTTTCGGTGAGTCAAAGGGCCTCTGGCTTCCCAGGCGATGCCCGCCTGCGCGCGCCCTCACGACAAATCCGGGTTGAATCAGAAATTGGCCGCTTCCACCTCCAGGTAGGTGCGGCTGATGTTGCCGCCCATGGATTCGGCGAAGTGCTTGAGGGGTTTCCATTCCCTCAAATCCAGGGTCTTGCGGACTTCGCTGTCGGTGAGGCCTTTCTTGTAGCCCGCCTCCACCCCGGCATAGAAACGCGCCATCATACGGTGGAATTTGCGCACATCATCCTTGGTCATGAGGGGACCGTGTCCCGGAATGGCCGTTTTGAAATCGAGCTGGGTGGCTTCCTCGAGGGTGCCCACCCAGTTCTTCACGTAGGCGTCACGGAAGGCGGGCATGATGCGGTGCACCAGCACATCGCCCCCCACCAGCACCTTGTCGTCCGGCAGATAGACCAGCATGTCACCGGCGGTGTGGGAACCCCGCGGGGTCCACAGCACCATACGGACGCCATCGAGGGTGACATCCACCCGGGTGTTTTCCTGGTAGACGGTATCGGCAAGCACCGGCCGCGTGTTGGGAAATTTCATGCCGGTGGAGGTTTCGACGATTTCGATCCATTCGGCGCCGGTGCGCTCCAGCTCGCTGCGGCATTTCTCGGAGCTGATGATGGTGGCACCGGGGAAGGCGATATTGCCCAGGGTGTGATCCCCATGATGGTGGGTGTTGATGATGTGGGTTACCGGCTTGGGCGTGATGCGGGCGATGGTCTTGGCAAGATGCTTGCCGATCTCGTCGGTGAAACCGGTATCGATGAGGATGACGCCCTTCTCGCCGATGATGATGGTGCTGTTCACCATGTAGCCCTGGTTTTTCGGGTTGGGGAATTCCATGGGGCCGATCAGGGCATAAATGCGTTCGTTCACCTTCTGCACCTTGGGTGCGGGCAGTTCCGCCTGCGCGGCCGGCAGCAGCAGAGCGAAGAAAAAGGCGAAAAGGATTCTGCGCATAATAGCCTCCTGCTTGGGTTGATGCGATCGGCACCATGTTACCATCGAAGCGGAGGAATCCTGACCAGCCATGGCCCTTCTCGACCACATTGCGGAAAGCATCGAACAAGCCACCGGCCTGCCCTTTTCGCCCCGGCGCAGCGAGGCGCGCCTAGGCGGCTCGATCAATGAAGCGCGGGTCCTCGAGGACGGCCGCCGGCGCTTTTTCGTCAAAATCCACGAGGCCACGCGCCTTGCCATGTTCGAGGCGGAAGCGGCGGGCCTTGCCGAGCTAGCGCGCCCGGGCATCCTGCGGGTGCCCCAGGCGGTGGCAACGGGAACGGCGGGGGAACACGCCTGGCTCGTGCTGGAGTACGTGCCGCTCTCAGGCGGCGGTTCCCGCAGCGGGCGCCGGCTGGGGGAGCGCCTGGCCATCCTGCACCAGGAAACCCGGCCCGCCTTCGGCTGGGACCGCGACAACACCATCGGCGCCACCCCCCAGCCCAACGGCTGGCTTGAGGACTGGGTGAGCTTCTACCGGGAGCGGCGGCTTGGCCATCAGCTTGCCCTCGCCGCGCAATCCGGCCTCCCTGCCCGCGCCCTGGACAAGGGGCGGCAACTTCTGGAATGGCTGCCGGCGTTTTTCGCCGACTACCAGCCCAAGCCTTCGCTACTCCATGGCGACCTGTGGGGGGGCAATTGGGGGGAGGACGAGGCAGGCGAGCCCGTGATTTTCGACCCCGCGGTCTATTACGGGGACCGGGAGGCGGACCTTGCCATGACGGAACTCTTCGGCGGCTTTCCCCAGGATTTCTACGCCGCCTACCGCGGCACCTGGCCGCTGGATGCGGGCTATGGCGTGCGCAAGGTCCTGTACAATCTCTACCACGTCCTCAACCATTTCAACCTGTTTGGCGGCGGCTACGGCTCCCAGGCGGAGCGCATGATGGAACGTCTGCTGGCCGAATGCCGCGGCTAGAAGATGCCATGACACCCCGGTTTCTCTCCAGCGAGGAGGCGGCGGGCCTTTTGCAGCGGGCCATGCCCGGGCGCGATGCGGTCGGCTGGCTCGAGGCGGACCGGCGCTATGCACCCATCCTGCCGCCGCGGGAGCTGGCGGGGCGGCTCGCCTACGCCCATGAAGAGGTGGCCGCCTTCGCCCGCCGCCTGCAACCCCACCTTGCCCTGCGCAGCGGCTGCGAGCGCCGCGTGCAGGGGGACCGGCGCCAGCGCAGTGAAGACCGGCGGCGCAGCGGCGAACGGCGGCGCGTCGGCCGCGGCACGGCACTCCTCGAAAGGCGTCTGCAGCTGCGCCCCGACCGCCGCAGCGACCTCGACCGGCGCATCCGGGGCTGGGTGGACCGGCGTTGCATTCTTGACCGCCGGCGGCCGCCGGCCTTTCCGGACGCGGCGTGATCAACAGATGCGGGGCAGGGGGTCGTCCTCCAGCTCCTCCAACAGGCGTTCGCCGCCGAATTCCGTTTCCACCACCACCCAGGCGGGCCCCTCCTCCACGAAACCGATGAGGGCCGCCTCCCGGCCCTGGGGCAGGGCCCGCCACGCCGCCAGGGCGGTCTGCGCCAGCGCGGAATCCACCACCGCCACCACCCGCCCTTCGCAGGCCAGATACAGGGGGTCATAGCCCAGCATCTCGCACACCGCGGCCACCCCTGGTCGCACCGGAATCGCCGCCTGCTTAAGGCGCA
Organism: Burkholderiales bacterium; assembly: GCA_023511995.1. Taxonomy (NCBI): domain Bacteria; kingdom Pseudomonadati; phylum Pseudomonadota; class Betaproteobacteria; order Burkholderiales; species Burkholderiales bacterium. The sequence continues at coordinate 38,574 of JAIMAL010000007.1, read as the reverse complement.
CCGTCGCCCCCACGCCGCGGGCGATCTCGTGCGCCACCTGGGCCAGCCCGCCGCGGGTGGGGTCACGCATGAAGCGCAGCCCCGCCATGGACCACAGCGCCTCGGCCAGGGGAAGCACGCTTGCCGCATCCGACACCACCCCGCCGCGCAGGCCAAATTCCCCGCGGGCGAGCATCACCGCCGTGCCATGGTCCCCCACCGGCCCGCTCACCAGCAGCCGGTCCCCCGGCCGCACCCCCGCCAGGGAAAGGGGCTGGGCAGCGGCGCGCACGCCCACGCCCGTGGTGGCCAGATAAAGCCCACCCCCCTTGCCCCGCGGCACCACCTTGGTATCCCCTGCCACCACCGCCACCCCCGCTTCCCGCGCCGCGCCGGCGAGGGAGTGCACGATGCGCACGAGCTGCTCCCGCGCCAGGCCTTCCTCGAGGAAGACATCCAGGGAGAGCCAGAGGGGCCGCGCCCCGGCCACGGCGAGATCGTTCACCGTGCCATGCACGGCCAGGGACCCGATGTCCCCGCCGGGGAATTCCAGCGGCTCGACGGTAAAGCCGTCGGTGGTGAGGAAAAGCTCCCCTGCCACCGACGGCAGCCGCGCCGCGTCGGCACGCAAATCCAGGAAGTCGTTGCCCAGCGCTTCGGCAAACACCGTCTCGATGAGCTCCCGCATGAGCCGCCCACCATTGCCGTGGGCGAGCCGCACGAACGCCTCATCCATGATCCCGCGCCCCCCTTTCGACGATCTGGCCGAAGGCAAGCCCGCCGTCGTTGGCAGGCAACGCCTCCGGCAGAAAAACCTGCCAGCCGGCCGCGGCCAGCCCCGCCACTGCGGCCTCGGCAAGGCGGCGGTTCTGGAAGACGCCTCCGGTCAGACCCACGGCGTCGAAGGGGGCTTCTTCCGCCACCGCGCGCGCCTGTGCCACCAGGGCGTGCGCCAGCGTGGCGTGGAAGTCCGCCGCAAGGCGGCAGGCAGTCACGTCCTGTCGCAGCAGATGGGCGATGAGGGGCGCCCAGTCCGTGCGCCAGATCCCTCCCCCATCCCGGCAAAGGGGCAGCGGAAGCGGCTCGCCCTCGCCTTCGGCCAAGGCCTCCACCCGCATGGGGCCCTGCGCGGCATAGCTCGCCCTTTGCACCAGATTCAGGAGGGAAGCCGCGCCGTCGAAGATCCGCCCCACGGCGGAAGTCTCCGGCGCATTGACGCCCTTCTCCCAGGCCGCCCGCAACAGCGCCGCTTCATCGGACGAATGCCAAGGCAACCCCGCCGTCCAGCACAGGGCCGCGGCGACCCGCCAAGGCTCCCGTGCCGCCCGCTCGCCACCGGGCAGGCGGAAGGGGCGGAAGCTGGCCACCCGCCGCCATGCCCCGGGGCGGCCGAGGAGTGCCTCGCCGCCCCACAGCGTGCCATCCTCCCCGAGGCCCGCCCCATCCCAGGTGAACACCAGCCAGCGCTGGATGGCCGGCCATTCCCCCGCCAGGGCGGAGGCATGGGCGTGGTGGTGCAGGACCCGCATGACCGGCAGGCCCGCCGTCCGCGCCCACCGGCTGCTGCCGTAGTCCGGATGGGAATCACACACCAGGCGCCGCGCCCGCACCCCGTAGAGGATCTGCAGGTCCTCGATCACCTGGGCGAAGACGGCGCGGCTAAAGGGGCTGTCCAGCTCCCCGATGTGGGGGGAGACCACCACCCGGTCCCCCCAAGCCAGCGCCACCGTCACATTGAGGTGGCCGCCCACCGCCAGGGTGGGCTCGGCCACGGGTTGCGCCAGCTTGCGCTCCAGCGGGGCCACCCCGCGCCCCAGGCGCAGCAGTCGCGGACGCCCGGCGATCACCCGCCGCACCCCATCGTCGGCCGGGCGCAGGATGGGCCGGTCGTGGTGGAGGAAGGCATCGGCGACCTCACCAAGACGCGCCTCCACCTCCGCCTCCCGGGTGAACACTGGTTCGCCGCTGAGATTGGCCGAGGTGGCCACCAGGGGCGCGGCGAAATCGGCAAGGAGCAGATGATGCAGGGGGCTGTAGGGCAGGAACACCCCCACTTCGCCAAGTCCCGGGGCGATGCCCGGCGCCAGGGAACAGCCGGCGGCGCGCCGCAACAGCAGGATGGGGCGTTCGGGCAGACACAGAAGCCGCGCTTCCGTTTCATCCAGTACCACCTGCCGCCGCACGCTGGCGAGCTCCGGCTCCCAAGGGAACATCACCGCCAGGGGTTTGGCCGGTCGCCGTTTCCGCGTGCGCAGACGCGCCACGGCAGCCTCGTCCTCGGCGGCGACGAGCAGATGATAGCCGCCCACCCCCTTCACCGCGACGATGCCCCCGGCGCGCAGAAGGGCGACCGTGGCGGCGAGCGCCCCCTCGTTGTCGTGGATCACCTCTTTGCCCCCCTTGAAGCGCAGCCGCGGCCCGCAGACCGGACAGGCCAGGGGTTCGGCATGGAAGCGCCGGCTTGCCGGGTCCTCGTATTCGGCGCGGCAGGCGGGACAAAGGGCATACCCCGCCATGCTGGTGCGGGCCCGGTCATAGGGCAGGCCCGTGATCAGGGTGTAGCGGGGCCCGCACTGGGTGCAGTTGATGAAGGGGTAGCGGTAACGGCGGTTGCCGGGGTCGAGGAGTTCCGCAAGGCAAGCCTCGCAGCAGAAAAGATCGGGGGGCAGATGGCCCGCCACTCCATGACCGCCACTGGGCAGGATGACGAAGCCCTGCCGGCCGCGGGGGGTGATCGCCTGGCACTCCCGCAGCCGAGGCTGTGCCAAGGGCGGGGCTTCCACCAGGAGCGCCTCGGTGAAGGCCTCGAGCGCCACCGGCTCCCCCTCCACCTCGATGCTCACCTCGCCATTCAGGTTACGGACGGTACCGGTGAGGCCATGGCGCATCGCCAGCCGGTAGACGAAGGGGCGAAAACCCACCCCCTGCACCCGCCCGGAAAGGAGGATGCGCCGCGCCGCCCGTAAGGGGGGAAGGTCCGCTGCCCCGGTCATGGGCTCACGTTAGCGACAGGCATAATAAAATTCAACCGCGCAAAGAAATAGACGAGGCAGCCATGAGCAAGGCTTTCACCCGGGAAGAAGACGACCTCCCCGAAGAAGAGCTGGAAGAGGAAGAACGGGCCCTGCCCCAAGGCACCCGCAATTACATCACCCCCGCGGGTTATGCCCGGCTTGAGGCGGAACTCAAACACCTGCTCGAAGTGGAACGCCCGGAAGTGGTGAAGGTGGTGGCCTGGGCGGCGGGGCTGGGCGACCGTTCGGAAAATGCCGACTACATCTACGGCAAGAAGCGCCTACGGGAAATCGACAAGCGCATCCGCTTCCTCACCAAGCGGCTGGGGTTCGCCCAGATCGTCGATCCCACGCAGCAGCCCCATGACCGGATTTACTTCGGCGCCACCGTGGTCGTCGCCGATCAGGACGGCCGGCAGGCCACCTACACCATCGTCGGCATCGACGAGCTGGACCCGGCGCGCGGCCGCATCAGTTGGCGCTCGCCGCTGGCCATGGCCCTCCTGGGCCGCGAGGAGGGCGACACCGTCACCGTCCGCACCCCCACCGGCGTGCAGCAACTGGACATCCTGGAAGTGCGCTACGAGGCGGTGGATTGACGCCCCGGCCTGAGCTGCGGGTCGCGTCTTGCCACCCCGCCGGTCACCTTCGCCGGACGCGCGCATCGGTGAAAGATGCGCCTGTCGTGGTCCCGCCAGCGCCGTGGGTTTGCCTAGCACGGGAATCTCCCGCCGTGGGTCGCAGAGTCCGGTGGCGTATTGCGTGCGGCCTGATCCTTCCATCGAGGGGGACGTCCCAGGGCGATCGCTTGTGGCCGCCCCTCCTGTCAAACGTCAGAACTTGGGAGAAGCCGTGGCCTGGATCATCACAAAATATTTCCTGACCGCCGCAGTGGTTGTGCTTGTCTCAGAGCTTGCGAAGCGCAGTGACAAACTTGGTGGTTTTGTTGCGGCGCTGCCCCTCGTAACCCTTCTCGCGCTTATCTGGCTGCACATTGAAAACCAACCCCAGGAAAAAATCGCAAATCACGCGTGGTACACGTTCTGGTATGTTGTCCCGACATTGCCCATGTTCCTCGCATTTCCGATCCTCCTCCCGCGCATCGGCTTCTGGCCATCTTTGCTGGTCTGCGTCATCATCACCGTTGTTTGCTTCGCCCTGTTTGCGCTCGCGGTTCGCCGCTTCGGCGTGGAGTTGCTCTAGGGCGCCGCTGAACAAACGCCCTGCGTCACATCGCTGACGCTGGCCGCGGTGCCCACTCCCGTATGCACCCGCCCTGATCAAGCTCTGCCCCGATGTGCGCCTTCATCCCAAAGTACCCCTGGTTGCCTTTCTTCGTCTGGTGCATCTCGGCGTCGCATTGGCCACTGCCGTTCTTCGTCGAGCCGGGCACGGCAATCAGCAATGCCCAATGATGGGCCCGATGCCGCCATGTCAGGCCGCCCGGGCTCTCACTCCCCCGGCCCACCAGATGCGGCAGGCGCCTTCATCGGAGACCATGCACGGGCCCACGGGCGCACGGGGTGTGCAGGCGGTGCCATAGAGGCGGCAGGCGTTGGGCGGGATTCTGCCCAGGAGGACCCGGGCGCAGTCGCAGCCCGGCGGCATGGCGCCGGCGCGCCTGCGGCTGCGCACCTGGAAGCCAAAGCGCCGCCGTGCATCCTGGGCGGCGAAGGCTTCCCGCAGAAACAACCCGGAGCGAGGGATCATACCGATGCCGCGCCACGGTGCATCCCTCACCTCCATCACCTGGGCGAGCATCTCCCGCGCCATGGGATTACCCCCCGGCCGGACCACCTCGGGATAGCAGTTGTCGAGGAAAGGGCGCCCCTCCAGCCGCTGGCGCAGCACCGAGTGGAACGCCGCCAAAAGGGACACGGGCGTAAAGCCCGCCACCGCCGCCGGCAGGTGGTGGCGTTCCACGACGAAGGTCCACTCCTCCGGCCCCATCACCGTGGCCACATGCCCCGGCGCCACCAGGGCATCGAAACCGGGGCTGTCCGATTCCAGCAGCATGGCCACCGCCGGCCAGGTGAGGCGTCCCGACAAAAGGAGTGACAGGTTTTCCGGCACCCCCTCGAGAAGCATGGCGGCCACCGGCGCAAGCGTGGTCTCGAAACCGGCGGCGAAGAAGACCACCTGCCGGTCGGCGTGTGCGCGCGCAATCTCCACCGCCTCACGGGGGCTGGCAATGGGACGCACATCGGCCCCTTCCGCCCTGGCCTCGGCCAGGGAGCGCGCTTCTCCTTTGGCCACGTTGGCCGGCACGCGCAGCATGTCACCAAAGGCCACCAGGATCACGCCGTCAAGGCGCGCCAGCCGGATCGCCTCGTAGACGTCCTCCTCCGGACAGACACACACCGGACAGCCGGGCCCCGGGATGAGAACCACGTTTTCCGGCAGGGCCGCGCGCAGACCGGCGAGGGTGATGGCCCGCTCATGGCCGCCGCAGACGTTCATGATGCGTACCGTGCCCTCGATGGGCAGGGCACGGATGCGGGCAAGCCAGTCGTGGGCGGAAAGGGCCATGGGGTGGGAGGGGGAGGATGGGGAAGCCGCTTCGTTTCGGATCACTCAGCCAGCGCAACGCCGCAGCCGGCCACGGCGTGCGCCATGCCAAGCCTTGCCCGGTGGGTGGCAAGTTCCCGCCGCAGCCAGTCGCACCAGGCGGCAAGGCCTTCCCCCGTGCGGGCGGAAAGGGTCATCAGCGGCACGGAACTGGCGAGATCCCGCAGATGGGCCTCGGCGCGCACGGGATCGAAGTCCTCAAGCAGGGGCAGAAGATCGCTCTTGGTGAGGAGCACGAGATGCGCGGCCCGGAACATGACGGGATATTTGGCGGGTTTGTCGTCGCCTTCGGGAACCGACAGCAACACCACATTGCGATGCTGGCCGAGGTCGAAACTCGCGGGGCAGACCAGATTGCCGACGTTTTCGATGAAGAGAATGTCGAGGCCAGCGAGGGGAAAGGCATGCAGGGCCGCGTGCACCATGTGGGCATCCAGGTGACAACTGGTGCCGGTGGTGATCTGCCAGGCCGGCACACCCTTGGCGCGGATGCGCGCCGCATCGTTTTCCGTTTCCAGGTCCCCCTCGATGACGCCGATGCGAAACTCCTGCCCCAGTGCATCGATGGTGGCCTCCAGCAGCGCCGTCTTGCCCGAGCCCGGCGCCGACATCAGGTTGACGGCGAGCACCCCGTGCCGGTCGAAATGGGCACGGTTGTGCGCCGCGGCGTGGTCGTTCTCCGCCAGCAGATTCTTCAGCACCGTCACCGCCGTGGTGCCCGCCACCGGCATGTAGGCATGTTTCCGGTTGCCCGGGCTGACGGTGCAGCCGCAGCTATCGCACATGACAGGTCCCTCAAAAAACAAGATTCACACTCACCAACAAAAGCTCATCCCCGCTCAAAAGCCGCGTGTCGGGGCTGCCGCAGCGGGGGCAACGCAAGCGGGCCGGCTCGGCAGCGCTCCTGGCACCACAGGCGGTGCAGGAAACCTCAAGCGGCGCGTGCTCCACGATGAGGCGTGAGCCCGCGGCACAGGTGCCCTCCCGCGCCACCGAATAGGCTTCCTCGAGGAGGGCCACCTCCACCCCGGCCAGCGGCCCGATGCGCACCCGCACCGCCTCCACCCCCCGCGCCTGCTTTTCCGCCGCCACCGCCTCCACCTGCCGCAGCAGGGCCTGGCAGACGGCGAGCTCATGCATGCCCCGCCCCTTGCTCCGGGGCGAGGGAAGCGAAGAGCTCCCAGGCGGAGCGCGCCTCCGCTTCCCCCACTTTCTGGATGGCATAGCCCACGTGCACGATGACGAAATCCCCGGGTTTAAGGGCTTCATGCTGCAGCAGGAACAGACTCACCTGGCGCTCCACGCCCGCCGCCTCACAGCGGGCATCGACACCCTGGATTTCCACAATGCGCATGGGAATGCCCAGACACATGACTCACCTTCGCCTGATAGCACCCTTGCCTCTCAGGGCAAGCCCGCGTTACCGTGAAAACGGTGGAGCGGCGCTCGCCTCTCGGGCTGGCAGCACCGCCAGCCACCACGAGCATTAGCCTTGCACAATCCCGCTTCTTCAACAACCTTCGTTGCGTGACTGATGAAACCTCTGACCCACTTCACCCTCCTTTTGCTGCTTTCTTCGTCTGGGTTTGCTGCGGACAAAGCGCGGGGGGAGGCCATCTTCCGCAGCCAGTGTGCCTCCTGCCACAGCAAGCCCAGTCGGCTTACGCTTCCTCCCGGGGGAATTGCCGAGGTGCTCGAGGGCCGCAGGATTCCCGCCCACCGGCTGGTGCGTCTTGGCGAATCCGACAAGGCCGATCTCGCCGCCTTTTTGGGCCAGCGCTGACCCCTCACTCTACCCTTGGAGGGAGTAGGGGCTTTCGCCCCTTTTTGGCGTTTACAGCCATTGACGGCGGCGTTAGACTCATCAGTCTAACTTCACCGTGCCATGGCCGCCGTTTCCGAATCCTCCACCGATACCCGCCAGCGGCTGCTGGAAGCCGCCTGTGCCGCCTTCCGTGAGGAGGGCTATCAGGTGAGCATGGAGCGCATCGCCGCCCGCGCCCAGGTCGCCCGGCAGACCCTCTACAACCACTTCGCCAGCAAGGAGGCGTTGTTCCGCGAGGTGATGCGCCATGCGGTGCAGACCATTCTGGTCACCCTGGAAGGGGACGGCGAGCTGCGCGCCACCCTCCTCGAATTCGCCCATGCCTACCGGGCCAAGGTGCTGAGTCCGGAAGGCCTTGCCATCTTCCGCACCATGGTGGCAGAAGCGCCGCGCTTTCCCGAACTGGCCCGCCAATTCTTCACCGAGGGTCCCCAGCGCACGCGGGAGGGGCTGGCCCGCTACCTCGCCCGCGCCATGGCCGAGGGGCGCCTTCCTGCCGACGATGCCACCTTTGCCGCCGAGCTTTTCACCGCCTGGCTTGCGGATTACGACCGCCTGCGTGGCCTGTTTGGCATGCCCCCCGAGGGGGACGAGGTGCGCCGGGTGGAACGCATCGTGGACACTTTCCTGCGCCTCTACGGCGTGACCCGGCAGGCCCCCACCCCCGCTCCCTGAGGTTTCACCATGCGCCGCTTGCTTCTCCTTCTGCTTTCCCTGCTCGCCGCCTGCAGCCCCGAGGGCAAGCCTCCCGCGCCGGCCACCGGGACGGGTGGCAACATGCCTCCGCCACCGGAAGTGGAAGTGGTGACGGTCACCCGCCAGGCGGTGACGCTCACCCGGGAGCTGCCGGGCCGGGTGGCGGCGGTGCGCACCGCCCAGGTGCGGGCGCGGGTGGAGGGCATCGTGGAAAAACGCCTCTTCACCGAGGGTAGCGAAGTCAAGGCGGGCCAGCCCCTCTTCCAGTTGGATGACCGCACCTACCGCACCGCGGCCCAGGCCGCCGAGGCGGACGTGGAAGTCAAACGCCTGCAGCTTGCCCGCCTGGAATCGCTGCTTCCCCTGCAGGCAGTGAGCCAGCAGGAAGTGGATGCCGCACGCGCCGCGCTGAAACTGGCCGAAGCCCAGCTCGCCAAGGCGCGCCTGGATCTGGAAAACACCACGGTGCCCGCCCCCATTTCCGGTCACATCGGGCGCGCCCTGGTCACCGAGGGGGCGCTGGTGGGCCGCGGTGAGGCGACCCTGCTTGCCACCATCGATCAGCTGGAACCGGTGTACGTGCTTTTCACCCAGCCCAATGCGGACGTGCTGAGGCTCAAGCAGGCGCTGGCCGCGGGCCACATCAAGGCCACCGATTCGCGCAGCGTCGAGCTGCTTCTGGAAAACGGCCGTCCCTATCCCCACAAGGGCCGGCTCCTCATGAGCGATCTCAGCGTGGACCCCTTGACCGGGGCCATCACGCTGAAGGCGGAATTTCCCAACCCCGAGCGCCTGCTTCTGCCGGGCACCTTCGTCCGCGTGCGCCTGCCGCAGGCCGTGGCGCCGGAAGCCATCGCCGTGCCACAGAAGGCCGTGGTGTCGGGACCCCAAGGGCAGTTCGTGCTGCTGCTTGGCCCCGACAACAAGGCACAACCGCGCCCAGTCAAGGTGGGGGCCATGGCCGGTGACCGCTTCGTCATCGAAGAGGGCCTGCGCGGCGGCGAAACCCTCATCGTCTCCGGCGTGCAGAAGGCGCGTCCGGGCACGGTGGTGAAACCCGTTGCGGCCGGCCAGGGCGGCTGAAATGGCGCGCTTCTTCATCCATCGGCCCATCTTCGCCTGGGTCATCGCCATCCTCATCACCCTCGTCGGGGCCATCGCCCTGCGGCAGCTTCCGGTGGCCCAGTATCCCCAGGTGGCACCCCCGCAGATCGCCTTCAACGTCACCTATCCCGGCGCCTCGGCGCAGGTGGTGGAGGATACGGTGATCAAGCTCATCGAGCAGGAGATGAACGGCATCGAACGTCTCCTCTACATGGAGGCCTCCTCCGAACTGGGCGCGGGCACCCTCACCCTCACCTTCGAGCCGGGCACCAACATCGACCTCGCCTCCGTGGAAGCGCAGAACCGCTACAAGCGCATCGAGGCGCGGCTGCCGGATGAGGTGCGGCGGCTGGGTGTCCCGGTGACCAAGCCCCAGCGCAACTACCTCATGTTCGTCGCCATTCATTCCAAGGATGGCAAGCGCAACTTCGTGGACCTAGGCAGCTTCGCCGCCGCCAACGTGCTCGACCCCCTGCGCCGGCTACCCGGTGTGGGTGAGGCGATTTTGTTCGGCGCCGAATACTCCATGCGCATCTGGCTCAAGCCGGAACAACTGGTGAGCTACCGACTCACCCCCAATGACGTGAAACGGGCGCTGCAGGCGCAGAACGTGCAACTGGCCACCGGCGAGCTCAACCAGGCCCCCGCCAGTCCCGGCGCCCAGGTCAACGCGGTGATCGTCACCCGCGGGCGGCTTGCCACGCCGGAGGAATTCGGCAACGTGGTGGTGCGTGCGGCGGCCGACGGCAGCGTGGTGCGGGTGAAGGACGTGGCGCGGGTGGAGCTGGGCGCGGAAAGCTATGAGCGCTATGCGCGTATGAACGGCCAGCCCATCGCCGCCATCGCCATCCGCGTGGCCCCCGGCGCCAATGCGCTGGATGTGGCCCGTGCGGTCAAGGCCCGCATGGGGGAGCTTTCGCGTTTCTTCCCCGAGGGCGTGGACTGGGCCATCCCCTACGACACCTCGCGATTCGTGGAAATCTCCATCACGGAGGTGGTGAAGACACTGGCCGAGGCGATGCTGCTCGTCTTCGTCGTCATGTATGTCTTCCTCGGCCACTGGCGCACCACCCTCATTCCCGCCGTGGTGGTGCCGGTGGCGCTCGCTGGCACCACCGCCTGCCTCTATGCCCTGGGGTTTTCCATCAATGTGCTGACGCTGTTTGCCATGGTGCTGGCCATCGGCATTCTGGTGGACGATGCCATCGTGGTGGTGGAGAACGTGGAGCGCATCATGCGCGAAGAGGGGCTGCCGCCGCGAGCGGCCACGCTCAAGGCCATGGAGCAGATCATCGGCGCCATCCTGGGCATTTCCGTGGTGCTGTCGGCGGTGTTCATGCCCATGCTCTTCTTCGGCGGCTCGGTGGGGGCGATCTACCGTCAGTTCGCCGCCACCCTCATCCTCAGCATGGCCTTCTCGGTGTTCATGGCGCTTTCCCTCACCCCCGCCATGTGCGCCACCCTGCTTGTGCCCCTTGACCCGCAAAAGGAGGAGCGGCGCGCCTTCAACCGTTTCTTCCGCCGCATGACCGACGGTTACCGCAGCCTGACGGCGCGGGTGCTGGCGCGCAGCGGGCGCTTTCTGGTGATTTATGTCGCCCTCGTCGTCGCCACCGGCTGGCTGTTCCTGCGCCTGCCGGCAAGCTTCCTCCCCGACGAAGACCAAGGCTATTTCATCACCCTGGTGCAACTGCCCACCGGCGCCACGCAAGCGCGCACCGTGGAGGTGCTTTCGCGGGCGGAACGCTTCTACCTGCAACAGCCGGAGGTGGAGCGGGTCATCGGCGTGGTGGGGTTTTCCTTCTTCGGTCGGGGGCAGAACGCCGCCCTGCTCTTCACGCGGCTTAAGGACTGGGAGCAACGCAAGGCACCGCAGCATTCCGCGCAAAGCCTCATCGGCCGCGCCATGGGCACCTTCCTGCGCATGAAGGACGCCATGATCTTCGCCGTCAATCCGCCGCCCATCCCCGAGCTGGGCGCCGTCGGCGGGTTCGATTTCCGCCTCTTGGACCGCGCCGGCCAGGGTCGGGACATGCTGCTGGCGGTGCGCAACCAGGTGCTCGCCATGGCCGCCCAGGACAAACGGCTGGCCGGCGTGCGCCCGGAAGGCCAGGAACCCGCGCCCCAGGTCTATCTGGACATCGATCGGGAAAAGGCGCAGGCGCTGCAGGTGGACATGGCGGAACTCAACGATACCCTCACCTCCGCCATCGGGGTTGCCTACGTCAACGACTTCGTGCGTGCCGGCCGCATCCTGCGCGTGCAGATGCAGGCGGATGCCGACCTGCGGGCCACCCCCGATGATCTCCTCAAGCTGCCGGTGCGCAACCGCAATGGGGACATCGTGCTCCTCGGTGAAATTGCCAAACCCAGTTGGACCGCGGGCCTGCCCAAGCTGGACCGCTACAACGGCAACCCCTCCATGAAGATCGCCGGCACGCCTGCGCCGGGGCACTCCACGGGTGAGGCCATGCGCGCCATGGAGGAAATCGCCACCAAGCTGCCCCCCGGCTTCGATTTCGAATGGTCCGGCACCTCCTTCGAGGAGCGACGCGCGGGTGCCCAGGCACCGGCCCTCTTCGCCCTTTCGGTGCTGGTGGTGTTCCTCGCCCTGGCGGCCCTCTACGAGAGCTGGGCCATTCCCCTGGCGGTGATTCTGGTGGTGCCCCTGGGCATACTGGGTTCGGTGCTCGCCGTCGAACTGCGTGGCCTGCCCAACGACGTGTTCTTCAAGGTGGGGCTTGTCGCCATCATCGGGCTGGCGGCGAAAAATGCCATCCTCATCATCGAGTTCGCGCGCAAGCTGGAGGAGACGGGGATGGAGCTCACTGCAGCGATTCTGGAAGCCTGCCGGCTGCGTCTGCGCCCCATTCTCATGACGAGCTTCGCCTTCATCCTGGGTGTGCTGCCGCTGGCCATCTCCACCGGGGCAGGGGCGGCGAGCCGGCACGCCGTGGGCACGGGCGTGGTCGGTGGCATGCTGGCCGCGACCCTGCTGGCCATTTTCTTCGTGCCGGTGTTTTTCCTCGGGGTGCGCAAGCTCTTCCCCGCCAGAGCCAGCCGGGATTCGACCCATGCCTGAGCTGCGCCTCCCCCTTACAAGCGTTGCGCTTGCCCTCGTGGCGGCGCTGGCCGGCTGTACCCCACTGCCCCTGGTGCGCCCCGAACCGCCGCTTCCGGCGACCTTCCCGGAGACGGGCGAAGCCCCAACACCTCTGCCCGTCTGGCGCGATTACTATCGGGAGCCTGCCCTGCAGCAGCTCATCGAGGCGGCGCTTGCCCACAACCGTGACCTGCGCCTTGCCGCGGCGCGGGTGGCGGAAGCGCGGGCGCTGGCCGGACTCGCCCGCGCCGACCGGCTGCCCACCGTGGAGGCGCAGGCCTCGGCGAACCGCGCGCGCCTGCCCCGGGACCTCTCCGGCACCGGTACCCCGCGCATTGCCGACCGTTACGACGTGGGGCTTGGGGTGACCGCCTTCGAGATGGATTTCTGGGGGCGGGTGGCCTCCCTCGATGAGGCGGCGCGCGCCCAGTATCTGGCCAGCGAGGAAGCGCAGCGCGCCTTCCGTGTCGGCCTCATCGGCGATGTCGCCCTTGCCTGGTATCAACTGGGCGAACTGGCCGAACGACAGCGGCTTGCCGAAGAGACCCTGAAAAACCGCAGCGCAAGCCTCGCGCTGCTGCAAAAGCGCAGGGACGTGGGGCTTGCCAGCGAGCTGGAGGTGTTGGCCGCAGAGGGCCTGGTCGAGTCGGTGCGGGCCCAGGCTGCCGAACTGCGCCGCCAGCGCGCGCAGGTGGAAAACGCTCTGGCTTTGCTCACCGCCCACGCCGTGCCGCTGCCGCTACCGGCCCTCACGCCCCAGGCCATGCGGCTCACCCCCGGGCTGCCCTCCGACACACTCCTTGCCCGTCCCGACGTGCGCGCCGCGGAACAGCGCCTGCTCGCCGCCCACGCCAACGTCGCCGCCGCGCGCGCCGCCTTCTTCCCCCGCATCGTCCTCACCGCCAGCATCGGCACTGCCAGTGCGGCACTTTCCGGTTTGTTCGATGCCGGCAGTGGTGTCTGGTTGTTCCAGCCGGTCTTGCGCCTGCCCCTCTTCGACGCCGGGCGCCTCGAGGGGGCCCTCGATCTCGCCGAAGCGCGCAAGGTGGCGGCAGTGGCCGATTATGAAAAGGCCGTGCAGCAGGCCTTCCGCGAGGTGGCCGATGCCCTCGCCGCCCGCGCCGCCTACGCCGAAGAGGTGCAGGCGCTGGAAGGGGTGCTTGCCGCCCAGCGCGCCCGGCTGGCGCGGGTGGAAGCCCGGCAGCGGGCGGGCCTCGGCAGTTATCTGGAAGTCCTCGACGCGGCACGGGACACGTTCAACGCGGAGCAGTCCCTGGTCACCGCCCGCCGTCTGCTGTTGGCAAGCGAGGCGGCCCTCTACAAGGCCCTGGGGGGTGGCGCCCAGTGAAGTTGCCATGCCGCGCCGGCAGGGCGCGGTAAGCCGCTCCATTGCGTCTTTCCGCCGCCCCGCACGCGCCCGAGGGTAGAATGACTCCATGTCCGATCTCAACGACCCACGCGTTTTCTTCGCCGCCGAACGCACCCTGATGGCGTGGAACCGCACGGGGCTCACCCTCATGGCGTTCGGCTTCGTCCTGGAGCGCTTCGGGCTTTTCCTGCACGTCCTGCGGGCAACCCCCCAGGCGGTGGGGCGTGATCTTTCTTTCTGGATCGGGGTCGGTTTCATCCTGCTGGGGCTTGCCGCGATGGTCTTCTCCATCCGTCAGTATCAGCGGGTACTCGCCACCCTGAAGCCGGTGGAGATTCCCGAGCGCTATCACACCCGCGGCGGCATCCTCCTCAACCTCGCCGTCACCCTGCTGGGGTTTGCTTTGCTGGCCTATCTCTTTTCCGAGCTGTGAGGCATGGACTGGGCGGGGCTCCTCAAGACGACGCTGACCCTGTTCGCCGTCGTCGATCCGGTGGGCACCATCCCGTTTTTCCTTGTCGCCACCCGCAGTCTGTCCACGGCGCAGGCCCGGCGCGCCGCCGCCATTGCGGCGCTCACCGTGTGGGCGGTGCTGGCGGCAGCCGCCCTGTTGGGGGAGCATGCCCTGCGCTTTTTCGAAATCCGCATCGAATCGTTCTCCGTCGCCGGCGGGCTGCTCCTCCTCATCCTCTCCCTCTCCATGCTGCAGGCCCACACCAGCCCCCTGCGCCAGACACCGGACGAGGCAGTGGAGGCGGAGGAAAGGGAAGCGGTGGGCGCCGTCCCCCTCGGCGTGCCCCTGCTGGCCGGGCCCGGCGCCATCACCCAGGTGATCGTGGCCGCGGGGGCCCATCCGGGCTCGCCCCTGGATCAGGCCGCCCTCATTCTGCCCATCACCCTGGTGAGCCTTGCCGTCTGGCTTTGTTTCCAGGGAGCGCCCTACATTGCCCATCGCCTCGGACGCACCGGCATTCACATCGTCACCCGTCTGATGGGCCTCATCATCGCGGCACTGTCCGTGGAAATGATTGCCCGGGGGCTCGCGCGACTCTTTCCCGGCTGGGTGGCCTGAACTTAAACGCAGGTTTCTTTTTTGCCTGCTAAAGTGGAGAGAGTCCCTGTTCCGTGAGGAGTACGGCATGAAAGTCACCGTTTCCGTCATCAAGGCCGACATCGGTTCCATCGGCGGGCACATCGCGCCTTCCGCCGCCCTCCTTGACCGCGTGCGCCATCACGTGGCGAGCCAGGGTAGGGAACTGCTCATCGATTTCAACGTGACCCACACCGGGGACGACATCGCCATTCTCATGACCCACACGCGGGGCGTGAAGGACGAGGCCATCCATCGCCTGGCCTGGGATGCCTTCGTCGCCGGCACCGAGACGGCCAAGGCCCAGGGCCTCTATGGCGCCGGTCAGGACCTGCTCAAGGATTCCTTCTCCGGCAACGTGCATGGCATGGGGCCGGCCTGTGCGGAAATGGAATTCGAGGAGCGGCCCAACGAACCCTTTCTTTTCTTCGCCGCCGACAAGACCGATCCCGGCGCCTTCAACTTCCCCCTCTATGCCGCCTTCGCCGATCCCATGAACACGCCGGGGCTCATGCTCTCGCCCAAGATGGCCGAGGGCTTCCGCTTCGTCATCATGGACGTGAATCACACCGAGGGAGACCGCATCATCGAGCTCAATGCGCCGGAGGAGCTCTACGACATTGCGGCGCTTTTGCGTGATCCGGAGCGTTATGTGGTGGAATCCGTCTGGTCCCGCGCCACCGGGGAGCAGGCGGTGGCGGTGGCCACCTCGCGGCTGCACAACATCGCCGGCAAATACACGGGCAAGGACGATCCGGTGATGCTGGTCCGGGTGCAGATGAATTTCCCGGCCACGGGGGAGGTCCTCGCGCCCTATGCCGTGGGCCATTTCGTCGCCGGCTGCATGCGCGGGTCGCATCAGATGCCGCTGATGCCGGTGCCCCTCAATACCGGCACCAGCTATTTCGACGGGCCGCCCATCGTCAGCTGCGCCGCCTATGCCATGCACGCAGGGCGCCTCACCGAGGCGCTCGATGCCTTTGCCCATCCCTTCTGGAATGCGGTGCGCGACAAGGTGAGCCAGAAGGCGGTGGACATGCGCCGCCAGGGCTTCTTCGGCGCGGCCATGCTGCCCATGGCGGAGCTGGAATACACGGGCATCATGGAAAAGCTGGCAAAGCTCGAGCCGCGCTTCGTGGTGCGCAGCTAGGCGGCGCTCAGCCCAGCAGGGATGCCGTGTCTGCCGCGCCGCCCTGGCTGTAGATCATCAGCCATTTGACGCAGATCACCCGCAGGCAGGAGGCGATGTTCTTGTCGTTGGCCACCAGGCAGCCATCGTGGACTCGCTGGATGAGCTTGGGCAGGGTGAGGTTGAGCTCCCGCGCCATGTCCTCCAGCACGTTCCAGAAGGCCCGCTCGAGGGCGATGGTGGTGCTGTGGCCATGGATGCGGAAACCCCGCTTTTCCGGGATGAATTCCGTGATCTGCGCCGTGGTGCAGGCATTGAACATGTGATCGAGGGCGTCGTTTTCCTCGACGAAGATTCTCATCTTGCGCTCCTGCCTCTTGTTGTCAGGATTACAGCGCAGCCGCCGCCCCTTGGCAAGCCTTCTCTGTTGGCAAAGATTACTACCCCGGGCCGTCCCCTGCGGTCTATGCTTTGCGCACAACGACAAGGAGGCAACGTGGAGCTATTCAGGAAAACCCTCGATCCGGTGTTCGCCCTGGCGGTGATCGCCGTCCTCGACATCTTCCTTTTCCTCACCATCGGCGCCTGGACAGTGGGCGGCGGCGAAACCATGATGACGGGGCTCATCGCCCAGGCCTTTCTTGGCGACGAGCTCAAACGCCTGCCCTTCTGGACCCTGGTGTTCGAGCCCCACTGGGATTACTGGAAGATGTATATCAGCCTCGGCATGTTCTTTGGCGCCTTCATCGGAGCGGTGGCGAGCAAGGAATTCTACCTGCGGGTGCCACGCCGCCTGTCGGAGTGGGTGATGATCACCCTGGGCGGGCTGCTCATGGGGATCGGCATCCGGCTGGCCTTCGTCTGCAACGTCTCCACCTTCTTCGGCCTCACGCCCGAGATGAACCTGGGTG
This sequence comes from Burkholderiales bacterium, assembly GCA_023511995.1. NCBI lineage: Bacteria > Pseudomonadati > Pseudomonadota > Betaproteobacteria > Burkholderiales > Burkholderiales bacterium. Next base: position 21,786 of record JAIMAL010000007.1, on the reverse strand, counting down.
GCTATCTCGCCGTCTCCGGCATCATCGCCGGCGCCTGGGTCGGCTCCCTCATCTACAAGAAAATGCTGGAGGGTTGAGGATGTCCACCATCGCCGAGTGCATGATCGCTTTCGTTTTCGGCACCGCCGTGGGGCTGCTGGTGCAGCGCTCCCGCTTCTGCAATACCGCCGCCCTGCGCGATGCCATGATGTTTTCCACCTACCGCAACACCAAGGCCCTGCTGGTGGCGATGATGATCCTCACCGTGGGTTTCACCGCCTTCATGACGGTGGGCGCGGGCCACCCGCTGGATTTCGACGTGGGCCTCAACACCTTCCTCGGGCTTTTCCTCTTTGGTCTTGGCATGGTGCTGGCCGGTGCCTGCACCGTCTCCACCTGGGTGAAGGCGGCGGAAGGCAACGTGGGGGCGGTGTGGGCACTGCTTTTCACCTTCATCGGCATGTTTCTCTTTTCCCTGCTCTGGTCCTACAACCAGTGGCCGCCCGCCCCCGCCTCCATGACCGGCGACCCCAATCCGGAAGCACTGCAGGCGGGTTTCGCCAATGCCCGCACCCTGCAGGAGAAAACGGGTATTCCCGCCATCGTCTTCGGCCTCATCCAGTTTGCCGTGCTGGCCGCCATCTACCGGGCGATCCGGCGCAAGGAACAGGCGCGCGAGAAGGACGAAGTCAGCGAATGATTGTTGAAGGAGACCAACATGGGACTTTTCGGCAGCAAAAAGACGGAAGCCGCCACCGGTGGCGGCAAGGTCACCCTCCCCGACGGGCGTGAAATCACCGTCGGCCGCCAGGTGGACGCGATCGGCGATTCCTGCCCCCGGCCACAGCTCATGACCCGCAAAGCGATGAAGGAGGCCGGTGCCGGCGAAGTGGTGGAAGTGCTGGTGGACAACCCCACCTCGGTGGAGGCCCTGCCCCCCATGTGTGCCGAGCTCGATTGCGAGCACCTCGCCACGGTCAACACCGGCCGTGCCTGGCACGTCTACCTGAGGAAACGCTGATATGGCGCGCGTGCTGATGCGGGTGTATCTCGCCCTTTCCCTCGCCGTATGTGCCTGGGGGGTGTGGAAGGTCTATGCCCATCCGCCGGCGAGCATGAAGGTGACAAAGGACGGGGTGCCCTATTTCACCCCGCCGGTGATCGATCCCATCACCGGCAAACCGCTGCCGGTGGAGACCCTGGTGCGCCACTACAAGGGAGTCAGGCCATGATCGTGGATGTGGAGACCACCCTGCAAATCGTGATGTTCTGTGTGGCTTTCGGCGTCATGTACCTCGCCCTGCTGCACGATACCCTGTGAGGCACAGATGAACCGGGAAAGTCTCATCTTCTGCATCGTCGCCCTGCTCGCCGCCCTGGGCCTTTCTGCCGTCGGTTTCCGTTATGCGGCGCTGCCGCCGGAGGTGCTGGCGCAGGCCCGGACACCGGTCACCCCGGACAAGCTGCCGGAATTCGATCTGGGCAGCTTCGGCAGGGTCTCGGGCATCGATCTGGTCGCCTACTGGGTGGAACATCCCCCCGCACCGGCTCAAGGGGGAGCGGCGCCCCCTTCGGTGAAACGCTTCGGAGGCTGCTAGATGCGGTGGCTGCCCCTCTTGCTCCTCGCCCTCGTCACCCTGCCCGCCCGCGGCGAACTTGCGCTGCGCGGGATCGCACCCCCGGTGACCGGCGAAGCAGTGGTGATCGACGTGCGGCCGGCCGCGCTATGCCAGACCCGCTCGGTGGCGGGAGCGCGCTGCCTGCCGGCTGCGGAATTCCTCGATGGGCGCGGGCAGCTTGCCCCCTGGCGCGAAATCCTGTGGCTGTTCACCACCGTGCGCCTCGATGGCAGGGAGACGGTGGTGGTCATCGGTGATGAGGCCACCGACCGCCGTTTCGTCGCGGGGCTGCTCTGGCTTGCCGGTCAGCGCAGGGTGGAACTCATCGAGCAGCCGGTGGCGGCGCTGCTGGCCGCCGGCTGGCGCGCGGGCGCAGGGCAGGCGCGCGACTTTGCCCGGCGCACCGCCTACCTCGCCGCCATGCGCGAGCGGGAGATCGTCATGCCCGGTGAGGTGTGCCCCCGAGGCACGGTGCGCCTGGGGGATCCCCGCCTGGCCCTCGCCCACTGGGTGAAGGCACGGCTTACGGGAAGCTCGGTTCCTGTCCGGCTGGAGGCAACGGTATGAGCATCGACATCCTCTTCCATGTCAGTCATCAGGGCGCAGGACGCTATCTTCTCCCCCTCGTCGCCGCCGCCCGCCGCCGCGGCGCAACGGTCGCCTGCTTCTTCACCAACGATGGCGTGCTGGTCGTCGCCGACCCCGAGATCAAAGGGGCTTTGGGCGATGTCCGGGCGGTGGCCTGCGAGGAATCCTGGCGCCGGTTTCGTCCCCACGAACCCTGCCCCATCGAGGCCGGCAGCCAGACCGACAACAGCGCCCTCATGGCGCAGGCACAACGGGTGGTGAGCCTGTGAGCAGCAAGCGTTCCCTGCTCGTGCTTGCCCGGCGCGACCACACGGAAGCCATGCGGGTGGCCGCGGGCCTCACCATCTTCGGCCATCGGGTCCGCCTGGTCTTCATGCACCGGCCCGTGGCGGAAACCGCGGAGAATGCAGCCATGGCGGAACTGTTGGCCCTGTCCGACATCACCCCAGAGACCACGGTGCCGGAACAAGCCGATCTGCCTTTTCTGGATGCGGCGGCCCTGGGTGAGGCGGTCGCCGCCGCCGATGCGGTGATCAACCTATGACTGTTTTGGCCCTGAAAACGGATCTGTTCCCGGACGCCGGGTTCCTGGAGACCGCTCTTGCCGCCGCTTTCGGCGCCGGGGTGCATCTCCTCGATCTCACGCGGCCGGGACTGAAAGAGGCGGACTGGGATCGCATCCTCGATGCCCTGCTTGCCGCCGAACGCATCATCACCCTCTGACAACCAAAGGAGCAGACCATGAAAACCCTCGCCTCCCTGCGCGCCACCCTCCTCGGGGCCTGCGCGCTTCTTTTCTTCTGGTCCATGAGTGCACTTGCCGCCACGCCGCTGGTGGATGTGGAGTGGGTCAAGGCCAACCTGCACAAACCCGGCATCGTCTTCCTCGACCTGCAGCCAATGGCCGACCATCTGCGCGGCCACATCCCCGGCGCCGTCAATACCGATTTCGAGAAGGGCGGCTGGCGTGAGGAACGCGCCCGGGACAAGGTGCCGGACATGCTGCCGGAAGACCTCAACAAACTGGCGGCGATGATCGGCAAACTGGGCATCGACAACAACACCCACGTGGTAATCGTGCCCCCCGGCCAATCCAACATCGACATGGGATGGGCCACACGCATCTACTGGACGTTCAAGGTGCTGGGCCACGATGAGGTCTCCATCCTCAACGGCGGCATGAAGGCCTACACCGCGGACAAGAAAAACCCGCTGGAGACCGGCCCGGTCACGCCGCAGCCCAAAACCTTCACTGTCCACTTCCGCCGCGAATATCTGGCCACCGTGGATGACGTCAAGGAAGCCCTGGCGAACAAGAAAGTCGTTCTCGTCGATCTGCGGCCGGAAGACCAGTACGTGGGCATTAACCGCAATCCCAAGGCCAGCATGAACGGCACGCTGCCCGGCGCCAAAAACCTGCCCTCGCCGTGGCTGACCGAAAACGCCGGCGGCACCTTCCGCAATCTGCAGCAGTTGCGCGAGCTGGCGAAAATCGCAGGTATCCCCACCAGCGGCCCGGAAATCGCCTTCTGCAACACCGGACATTTCGCCGCCAATGGCTGGTTCGTGCTCCATGAACTGCTGGGCAACAAAGACGTCAAGCTCTACGACGGCTCCATGGTGGAGTGGACCCTGACCAAGGCCGGCCCGGTGGAACAGAAGGTGAAACTGCCCTGAGAAGCGCCCTCTTGCTGGTCGCCGCCGTTTGCCTCCTGGCGGCAAACACGGCGTGCGCCAATGAAACCGCAGTGCGGCTTTCCGCACTGCTTGCCATCATGCAGGCCGATTTCGCCCGGCCCCCGGGGCCGGGCACGCGCGCCCGCCTCCTGGAGGCCGCCTCGCTTTTGCCCCTCATGCTGCGTGCCGCCAAAGCGCCGGCGGGAGAGGTGGAATCGGCGCGCCGGCTGCATGCCCTGATCCGCAACAACCGCCTCGCGCCGGCTCGGGAGATCGTCGCAATGCTGGCGGCCCGGCACCCCTTCGCCGCCCCCGCCCCCGCCGATGCCCCGCAGGCCCTCGCCGTGGGCGCGGCCATTCATCGCGAGGCCTGTGCCGGCTGCCACGACCAGCCCGACACCGACACCCTGCTGCCGGCGGAAAACCTCTTCCGGCTCGCCTGCAGCGAACCGCCGCAAGCCTTCGCCGCCCGTCTTTTCCTGGGCGTCAAGGGCATGGCCGATCAAGGCCACCGCAATCCCTTCAGCGTGGAGGAACGCGCGGCCCTCCATGGCTGGTACCGGCTGCAAGGGGGCTGCGCCAAGGGCAACCGCCCCGCGAGCCAAGGCCGCTGAAACCGGTTGCCGGGGGAAAGACCCTTCCCCGGCAGCCGCGGCTGCGCGTCTGTGGCACACTGAAGGAGACCGAATGCGGTACAGTCTTTTTTTTGTCCTCTTGGCGGGAATGCACGTGATGTGGCCCTTCACCACCAAAGCCGACACTGGCAGTGCTCACGATTTCACCTTCACCACCCTGATCGGCAACGCACCGCTGCCCGTCTCCCAGTTCAAAGGCAAGGTCATTTTGGTGGTCAACACCGCCTCCAACTGTGGCTTCACGCCCCAGTACGAAGGCCTGGAAGCCCTTTACCGCAAATACCGCGACCGGGGACTGGTGGTCCTGGGTGTACCCAGCAATGACTTCGGCGGCCAGGAACCCGGCAGCAGCGATGAGATCGCCAGTTTCTGCCGCGTCAACTACGGCGTCACCTTCCCCATGGCGGCGAAGGTGCACGTGACGGGTGAGAACGCCCACCCCTTCTACCGCTTCGCGAGGGAACGGTTCGGGCTTCCCGGTGCCCCCAAATGGAATTTCCACAAATACCTGATCGCGCCGGACGGGCGGCTGGTGGACTATTTCCATTCCCACGTGGCGCCGGACTCCCCGCGCCTCATCAAAGCGATCGAAGCGCTGCTTTCGGAAGTGCGTTGAGGGACCACCAACGGTCCCGGGAAAGACTGGCGGAGAGAGTGGGATTCGAACCCACGATAGGGAGAACCCTATACCGGATTTCGAGTCCGGCGCTTTCGACCACTCAGCCATCTCTCCGTGGCGGGGCGCGGCAGGGGTAGGCGCTGCCTTTCTGCCACCCGCCGCGAAAGGGCAGGATTCTAGCAGAACGCGGCTTTACCCGCACCCTCGTGGGGGTGCAGAGGCCATGGGATAATGTGCCGTCTTTTTCACGCCCACCGCCCATGAGAATCAACGGCGAACCCACCCGCAGCATCCGCGCCCTTGCCGATCAGAGCGGGGTGGTGATCATCGATCAGACGAAACTGCCCCATCGCCTGGAATTCCGCGTGCTCACCACCCTCGAGGAGGCGGCGCAGGCGATCGCCACCATGCAGGTGCGTGGCGCGCCCCTGATCGGTGCCACCGCCGCCTATGGGGTGGCCCTGGCCCTTGCCGAAGATGCCTCAGAAACCGGTCTGGATACCGCCTGCGCGCGCCTGCTGGCCACCCGTCCCACGGCGGTGAATCTGCGCTGGGCGGTGGAGCGCATGCAGGAACGCCTGCGGCCCCTAGCTGCCCGCGAGCGCCGCGAGGCCGCGTGGGGCGAAGCCGCCGCCATCTGCGAGGAGGACGTCACCATCAATGAAGCCATCGGCCGCCACGGCCTGCCGCTCTTAGCAGCTCTCTACGGCCGGCTGGGGCGCAGACTCAACATCATGACCCATTGCAATGCGGGCTGGCTGGCAACAGTGGACTGGGGCACGGCGCTTGCGCCCGTGTATATGGCCTTCGATGCGGGCATCCCTGTCCACGTCTGGGTGAGTGAGACCCGCCCCCGCAACCAGGGCGCCGCCCTCACCGCCTGGGAGCTCGGCGCCCATGGCGTGCCCCACACCGTCATCGCCGACAATGCGGCCGGCCATCTGATGCAGCGGGGTGAGGTGGATGTGGTCATCGTCGGTGCCGACCGGGTGAGCCGCAATGGCGATGTGGCCAACAAGATCGGCACCTATCTCAAGGCCCTCGCCGCCCGGGACAACGGTGTGCCCTTCTATGTGGCAGTACCCGGTCCCACCATCGACTGGCGCTGCGCCGAGGGACGGGCCATTCCCATCGAGGCGCGCGCCGCGCGGGAGGTGACCCATGTGGCGGGGCTCGATGAAACGGCAATGGTACGCGAAGTGCGCATCACCCCCGCGGCAAGCCCCGCCGCCAATCCCGCCTTCGATGTGACGCCGGCGCACCTCGTTAGCGGACTCATCACGGAGCGCGGCGTGCTGGCTCCCCAGGCCGCTGCCCTGCGCCAGGCCTATCCGGAACACCATGACTGACGAGGCGAGCCTGCGTATTCAACTGGTTGAGGCGAGCCGGCAGACGGTGCGCGTGGGCCTCAATCGCGGCACCGCCGGCAATCTCAGCGTGCGCTGTGGCCCGGGCTTCCTCATCACCCCCAGCGGCCTGCCCGCCGATGGCTTGAACCCGGAGCAGATGGTGTATCTCGACATGGCGGGCAACTGGCGCGGCGGGCTCAAGCCGTCGAGCGAATGGCGCATCCACCGGGACCTCTACGCTGCCCGGCCGGAGGTGAATGCCATCGTCCATGCCCATCCCCCCCACGCCGTGAGTCTGGCCTGTTTGCGCCTGAGCATCCCGCCCTTCCACTACATGGTGGCGGCCGCTGGGGGTAAGGACATCCGCTGCGCCCGTTATGCCACCTTCGGCACCGCCGCCCTGTCCGAGGCGGTGCTGGAGGCACTGGCGGGGCGGCGCGCCTGTCTCATGGCCAATCACGGCCTGATCGCGGTGGGGGCTACCCTCTCCGCTGCGCTGGCGCTTGCCGAGGAGGTGGAGGAACTGTGCGGGCAGTACTGGCGCGCGCGCCTTTTGGGGGAGCCCGTGTTGCTGAGCGATGCGGAAATGGACGAGGTGCTGGAACGCTTCAAGGACTACGGCCAGCGCGACCGCTGAACCTCGGCGGGGTTTCCTGTCTAACCACCGGGAGCCTTGGCGCCCCGAATCGTGAAACGGCCTTCGCAGGGGCGACCAGCGAAACGCTTCGCGGTCTTTCACTTAACCATGCAGAAAAAGAACGCCGTCCTCCTTGTGTTTTTTCTTGCCGGCTGCGCCGTGGGTCCGGACTACGTGCCCCCCACCCTCCCGCTGCCTTCCGCCTGGTCCCGTCTCGATCCGCAGCAGGTGGAAAGCCGGCAGGAAGACCCCGCCGGCTGGTGGCGCAAATTCGATGATCCCCTGCTTGCCGCCCTGGTCGAGGAGGCCCTGCGCGCCCACCCCGACATTGCCGCGGCTGTGGCGAAGCTGCGCCAGGCGCGGGCACAGCGCATCATCACGGCGGCAAGCCACTCGCCGGAACTCTCCGCGGCGGCCTCAATGAATCGCACCGATGGCAGCAGCCAGACGGGCAGCGGCGCCGTGCGCAGACTCTACCGCGCGCAATTCGATGCCAGTTGGGAGCTCGACCTCTTCGGTGGCGTGCGCCGCAACGTGGAGGCGGCGGAGGCTGAAGTGGAAGCGGCGCAGGCCAACCTCGCCGCAACCCGGGTGAGTCTCGCTGCGGAGACGGCGCTCGCTTACGTGGAGGCACGCAGTCTCCAGAACCGGCTGGCCATCGCCCGCGACAACCTCGCCCGGCAGATGGAGACGTTGCAGCTCACCGAATGGCGCGCCCGCGCCGGGCTGGCGAGCAGCCAGGACGTGGAACAGGCACGCGCCAACGTGGAGCAGACCCGCGCCCAGGTGCCGCTCCTTGCCCAGAATCTTGCCGCCGCCGAGGACCGCCTGGCCCTGCTCACGGGCCAGCCAGTAGCCGCCGTGCGGGAGCGGCTCGCCACCCCCGGCGGACTGCCGGCGGTGCCAGAACGCCTGCTGGTCGCCATTCCCGCCGACACCCTGCGCCAGCGGCCGGACGTGGCTGCGGCGGAGCGTCAGCTCGCCGCCGCCACGGCGCGGGTGGGGGCAGCCGAAGCGGCCAGGCTGCCCCGCCTCACCCTTTCCGGCAGCCTGGGCGTGGAGGCCCTTACCGCCTCCGCCCTGGGTGAGGCGGGCAGCGGTTTTTCCGTTCTGGCGGCACAGATGCTCGCCCCTCTTTTCGATGCCGGCAAACGCCGCGCCCAGGTGGAAGTGCAGGATGCCCTGCGGGAGCAGGCGGAAGCCCAATACCGCAAGACCGTGCTCACCGCCCTCAGCGAAGTGGAGGATGCCCTCGGCGCGCTCGCCAGCGCCCGGGCGCGGGAGGCGAGCCTTGTTCAGGCCGCCGAGGCCATCCGCAACGCCGCGCTTCTGGCACGCCACCGTTACCAGGCCGGCATCATTGATTTCCAGTCGGTGCTGGATACGGAACGAAGCCGTCTCAGCGTGGAGGATCAGCTCGCCAGCGCCCGCGCCGACCGGGTCACCAGCATGATCCGCCTCTACAAGGCCATGGGCGGCGGCTGGGCGCAAGGAGAAAAGGAAACGCCATGAACGAAGAAAAACGCACGCTGCAACGCCTGCTGGGCAGCGAGGCCTTCGGCCGGCGCTGGTTCTGGCCGGTCGTGCTCCTTGTCCTGCTCGCCATCGCGGGCCTCGTACTGCTTGCCGCGCGCAACGAGGCCAAACCCCGCTACGAGGTGGAGGAAGTGAGACGCGGGCGGCTGGAGGTGACCGTCTCCGCCACCGGCAACCTGCAGCCCACGAATCAGGTGGATGTGGGCAGCGAACTGTCAGGCATCATCGACAAGGTGTTCGTCGATGTGAACGATGAGGTGAAGCGTGGCCAGGTGCTTGCCCGCCTCGACACCCGTCGCCTCGAGGATCAGGTAGCCCGCTCCCGTGCCGCCCTGGCCGCCGCCGAAGCCTCGGTCGCCCAGGCGCGCGCCACACTGCAGGATGCGCGCGCCAATCTGGCGCGGCTGGAGGAGGTGAGCCGCCTATCCGGTGGCAGGGTGCCTTCGCAGGCGGAACTGGAAACCGGCCGCGCCAACGTAGCCAAGGCGGAAGCCGCCCTGCGCAGCGCCGAGGCGTCGGTGGAACAGGCGCGCGCCACGCTGCACACCGATGAAACCAACCTGGCCAAGGCCAGCATCCGCTCCCCCATCGATGGCGTGGTGCTGACGCGCAAGGTGGAACCGGGCCAGACCGTGGCCGCCTCGCTGCAGGCGCCGGTGCTCTTCACCCTGGCGGAGGATCTCACCCGGATGGAACTGCAGGTGAACGTGGACGAGGCGGACGTGGGCCAGGTCAAGCCGGGGCAGAAAGCCACCTTCACCGTGGATGCCTGGCCGGGGCGCAAATACCCGGCAGTGATCGAGCGGGTGGCCTATGGCTCGCAGGTCACGGAAGGGGTCGTCTACTACCCCACCACCCTGCGCGTCAACAACGACGATCTGAGTCTGCGTCCCGGGATGACGGCCACCGCCGAGATCCTCACCGCCGTCCACGAAGACGTGCTGCTGGTACCCAACGCCGCCCTGCGCTTCGTGCCCCGCACGGGGGAGGCGAAACGGAAAAAAGGCATCCTCGATGCCCTGTTGCCCAAGCCGCCCCGTCCCGAAAGCGGGCGCGTGCCCAAGGAGGCCAAACGCAAGGACGCCCCCCGCCGTGTCTATGTGCTGAAAGACGGCGTGCCCACGCCGGTGGAGGTGAAGACCGGGCTTACCAATGGCCGGGTGACGGAGATCCTGGAAGGGGAGCTGAAACCGGGCATGCAGGTCATCACCGACATGAGTCAGCCCGCCAAATGAGCGAGGCCCTGCTGCGTCTGCAAAACGTGACCAAGGTCTATGGCCAGGGCAGCGCCGCTTTTCCCGCCCTGCGCGGGGTGGATCTCACCATCGGCGCCGGCGAGTTCGTCGCCATCATGGGGCCCAGCGGCTCGGGCAAGTCCACGGCGATGAATATCCTCGGCTGCCTGGATGTGCCCAGCAGCGGCCATTACTGGTTCGAGGACCTCGCCGTGGAAACCTTGAGCCGCGACCAGCGGGCCCTTTTGCGGCGCCATCAACTGGGTTTCGTCTTCCAGGGCTTCAATCTGTTGCCCCGTACCACGGCGCAGGAAAACGTGGAACTGCCGCTTCTCTACCGGCGCGAACCGGCGGCGCGTCGCCATGCGGCAGCTCGCGAGGCGCTGGCCGCCGTGGGATTGAGCGGCTGGGAAAGGCACACCCCCGCCGAGCTGTCCGGGGGGCAGCAGCAGCGGGTGGCCATTGCCCGCGCCATCGTCACCCAGCCGCGGGTGCTGCTGGCCGATGAACCCACGGGGAACCTTGATACCCAGACCAGCCACGAGATCATGACCCTCATCTCGGGCCTGAACCGGGAGCGGGGCATTACCGTGGTCATGGTGACCCATGAGCCCGACATCGCCCGCTGGGCGCAGCGGGTGGTGCATTTCCGTGATGGTCGCATCGCCGGTGAGGAGAAAAACAATCCATGATCTGGAATGCGCTGCTTCTCGCCCTGCGCGCCATCCGGCGCAATCTGTTGCGCTCCTTCCTCACCATCCTCGGCGTGGTCATCGGTGTGGCCTCCGTCATCACCATGGTGACCTTGGGCGATGGCGCCACCAAGGCCGTCTCCGATCAAATCGCCAGCCTCGGCAACAACCTGCTCACCCTGCGCCCCGGCCAGCGCCTGGGGATGGGCTTCATCGGTGCCGCTCCCTTCAAGGTCGCGGATGCGGAGGCCATTGCGGAACAGATTCCCGGCGTGAGGGCGGTGGCGCCCACCGCAAGCCGCTCCACCACCGTGGTCGCCGGCGCCAACAACTGGACCACCAGCATCACCGGTGCCACCGTGGCCTATTTCGATGTCGCCAACTGGAAGCTCAGTGAGGGCCGTTTCTTCAGTGAAAGCGAGGAGCGCGCCGGCAAGGCGGTGTGTCTTTTGGGCCAGACGGTGAAGCGGGAACTGTTCGGCAACCAAAGTCCCCTGGGCGAGGAAATCCGCGTCAAGCAGTTTGCCTGCGAAGTGATCGGCGTGCTCGCCGCCAAGGGTCAGTCGGCCATGGGATCGGATCAGGACGACACCATCGTCATGCCCCTGCGCACGGTGCAGCGCCGGCTACTGGGCAGTTCCGACGTGCGCGCCATCATGGTCTCGGTGAAGGACACGGCATCGATGGAGAAGGTCAAGCGGCAGATCGAACAGCTCATGCGGGAAAGGCGCCGCCTGGCCGACAACGAGGACAACAACTTCACCATTTTCGACACGCGGCAGATTGCGGAAACCCTCACCGGTACCATCCGCGTCATGACCACCCTGCTGGGGGCTGTCGCCGCGGTGAGCCTGCTGGTGGGCGGCATCGGCATCATGAACATCATGCTGGTGTCGGTGACGGAACGCACGCGGGAAATCGGCATCCGGCTCGCCATCGGCGCCATGGAACGGGACGTGCTGCTGCAATTCCTGATCGAGGCCGTGGTGCTGTCCGCCTTTGGCGGTCTTATGGGCATTCTCGTGGCCCTCGGAGCCTCGATGGGCCTGGCCCGCCTCATGCAGGTGCCTTTCCTCTTCAACCCCGGCATCAACCTGCTCGCTTTCCTCTTCGCCGGCGCCATCGGCATCATTTTCGGTTTCGTGCCGGCGCGGCGGGCGGCGCGCCTCAACCCCATCGACGCCCTTCGCCACGAGTAAATCAGGCCTTGTCCGGCCAGGGGCACAACTGGCGCAACACACAGGCCTCACATTTCGGCCTGCGCGCCGTACAGGTCTCGCGGCCGTGCAAGATCAGCGCATTGGTGAGCACCACCCACTTGTCGCGGGGGAAGAGGGCCATCAGCTCCGCTTCAATTTTCTCCGGATCGTCGCTTTTCACCAGGCCAAGGCGCTGCGCCACCCGTGCCACATGGGTGTCCACGGCGATCCCCGGGATACCGAAGGCATTGCCCAGCACCATGTTCGCCGTCTTGCGTCCCACCCCGGGCAGGCTCAGCAGGTCCTCAAGGCGCCGCGGCACCTCGCCGCCGAAGGATTCCACCAGCTTGCGGCAGCAACCGATGAGCAGGCGGGCCTTGTTGCGATAAAAGCCGGTGGGGCGGATATCCTCTTCCAGCACCGCGGGGTCGGCCTCGGCATAATCGCGGGCGCTGCGATATTTGCGGAAGAGCGTCCGGGTGACCTCGTTCACCCGCGCATCGGTGCACTGGGCGGAGAGGATCACCGCCACCAGCAGCTCCAGCGGTGTGCGGTAGTTGAGCGCCAGCCGGGGCTCCGGATAGCGGGAAAGCAGCCGGGAAAGAATGGCCTCGGCGCGCCCCTTCTCAGTCTTCATGGGCTTCCCCGATCAGCTCCGCGGCCCAGGCGAGAACCGGTTTGAGCCGCGGCGAGACAAGCCGCTGCGCCTGCTTGAGGCTGACCCAGCGCCACTCGTGATGCTCCGGGTGCCCCAGCTCCGGCGAGACAGGCAGATGCACTTCCCGGCTGGGGGTCTCGGCCAGGTAATAGCGGGAAATCTTGCGCCGGGGACCGTAGGGGCCGGTATCCATATAAACTTCGCCCCAGCGGAAGATGAGGTCGGAAAGCCCCGTTTCCTCCGCCGTCTCCCGCAGGGCCGCTGCCAGCGGGGTCTCCCCCGGCTCGACGGCGCCCTTGGGGAAGTCCCAGTTGCGGTAGGCGCGCAAAAGCAGAAAACGCCAGCCATCCGCTTCCCGCCGCACCACCACGACCCCCGCGGAAAAGGCACCCTTGTTCCCTTCGCTCATGGCAAGGGTCCGCCGAGGCTGTCCAGCACCCAGGTGGGCCGCACCTCGCCAAGGGCTTGTGCGCTCACCCCACCCCGCAGCCACACCGCATCCAGCCCAAAGGCCAGCGCCCCGCGGATGTCCGTCTGCAACTGATCGCCGACCATCACGAGGCGGCGGCTGCCCAGCCTTTGCACCGCAGCGGCGAAAATTGCGGCTTCCGGTTTGCCCAAACGGTGGAAAGCAAGCTCCCTTCTTTCGCCGTAGCGCAGGGCGAGGGCCGCCTCGATGACGAGGGCGATGCTGCCGGCAGTGAGCCCATAGCCCTTCCCCGTGGGATAGATGAGGTCCGGATTGGGCAGGACCAGATGGGGCAAGCGGCCGGCATCCACCGCCGCAAAAAGACCGGTGAGCACCGCATCCACCGTCTCGAGAAAGGGAAAGCCCTTCTCGTCGCACACCACGAGCACGTCGAAATCCGACCGTGGCTCCACCACATGGCCGCCAGCCTGCAGCACGTAGGTACGGCTGTCCTCCGGGCCCAGCACCACACAGCGGGCATCCACCAGGCCATGCGCACGGAAGTGTTCCGTGAGGAGACTGCCCGAGGTGAGGATGCGCGCTGCGGGAATATCGAGGCCGAAGCCCGCATAGCGGCGGGCCGCCGTCTCTGGCAGACGGGAGGCGCTGTTGGTGACCACCAGATAAGGCTTGCCGTGTTCGTTCAGCCAGTCGATGAGGGCCACCGCCCCGGGCAGCGCTCCATCGTCTCCCACCAGCACGCCATAGGCATCGAGCAGGAGCCCATCGTAGCGCGAAAGCAGCTCCGCCAGGGAAACAGAAGGAACCGTCATCTCAGTCGATGCCCAGACGGAAATCATCATCGAGCTGGGTGAGCAGCTCTTCCACCCGCAACAGGCCTTCCGGCGTGGCCAGCATCTGCCGCGGCGTGCGGCCGCCGAGCTGGACCCGCGGCTGATCAAGCCAAACTTCCGCCTTCTCGCGACTGCCCAGCAGCCGTTCGGCCAGGGCCATGATGCGCTGCGGATCGTGCTGATGCAGGGTCATGCGCCGACTGCTCCTATACTGGTGAGTGTTTCGCGCCAAGGGAGGCTTTCCATGCAAGCCTTTGTCGGCACCTCCGGCTGGGCCTACCGCCACTGGCAAGGTCGATTCTACCCCGCCCACCTGCCCGTCTCCCAGTGGCTGTCGTTTTACGCGCAGCATTTCTCCACCGTGGAAATCAATGCGAGCTTCTATGGCCTGCCGCGGCAAGCCACCTTTGCCGCCTGGGCGGCACAGGTGCCGGCGGGCTTCCGCTTCGCGGTGAAGGCGAACCGATTCATCACCCACCAGAAGAAACTCGCCGCACCGGAAAAGACCCTGCCTCCCTTCCTCGCCGCCATCGCCTGTCTTGGTGACCATCTCGGCCCGCTACTCTTCCAGTTGCCGCCGCGGTTTGCACCACGGCCTGAGCGGCTTTTGCACCTCCTTAAGGCGCTGCCGGCGGGACTCGCCGTGGCCTTCGAGTTCCGCGACCCGCGCTGGCACACGGCGGAAATCATCGACCTCCTCACCGCCCACGGTGCCGCCTTCTGCATCTATGACCTCGCCGGCTACACCTCCCCGCGCCTCATCACCACCCACTTCGCCTATGTGCGGATGCACGGCCCCGGCAGCGCCTACTGCGGCCGCTACGGCCGCGCCCGTCTTGCGCCGTGGGCGGATTGGCTGCGGCAAGCCGCACCCCGCTATGCCTATGTCTATTTCGATAACGACGAGGCCGCCTACGCCGTGGAGGATGCGCAGCTGTTTGCCGAACTGCTGGCGGGGGGCTGATGCCGGCTGCCGCCACGAGGGAGAATCGGGCGACGGGGTGGGGTCAGCCGTGGGCCGTGGACAAAGCCCTGCGGGTCGGCGAAACTTTTGCCCACCATGCGTGTGCTGGCCGTTCTCGGCTTGTCCGTTCTGCTCGCCGCCTGCGGCCGTGCGCCGGAGCCGCTGGCACCTGCCCGGCAAAGTGGCGAACTGGTGGTGGTCACCCGCAACGGCCCCACCACCTACTACGAGGATGCCGAGGGCAACCCACGCGGACTGGAACACGATCTGGCGCAAATGTTCGCCGATGAGCTGGGATTGCGCGTGCGCTGGATCGTGGTGCCCTTTCCCCACGTGCTCGACACCCTCACCGCGCACAAGGCCCATGTCGCCGCCGCAGGGCTCACCATCACCGAGGAGCGCAGGCGCCGGTTCCTCTTCGGGCCCGCCTATCAGACGGTGCGGGAACAGCTCGTCTACAACACCGACAACCCGCGGCCGCGGAACTTGAGCGACGTGGTGGGCAAACGCCTGCAGGTGGTGGCGGGCAGCAGTTATGTGGAAACCCTGCGCCGGGCGCAACAGAAAGTACCGGGACTGACCTGGCAGGAAATCCACGATCACGACAGTGAAGAGCTACTGGAAAGACTCGCCAACGGGGAAATCGACTACGTGGTCGTGGATTCCCACATCGTCAGGCTTGCGCAGCGTTACTACCCCAAGCTCGCCGTGGCCTTCGATGTGGGCGAGCCGGAAGAGCTGGCCTGGGCCTTTCCGCGGGACGCCGATGCCTGGCTGTACCGGAAGGCGGTGGAATTCTTCACCCACATCAAGCGCGATGGCACCCTCAACCGGCTGCTCGACCGCTATTACGGTCACATCGAGCGACTGGAGCCGGCGGACGTCATCGGCTTTCTGGAAAAAATGAACCGCGTCCTGCCCCGCTACCGGCCCCTTTTCCAGCGGGCCCAGGAACTCACCGGCCTCGACTGGCGGCTGCTCGCCGCGCTGGCCTACCAGGAATCCCAATGGGACCCCCTGGCCACCTCGCCCACCAACGTGCGCGGCATGATGATGCTCACGGAGAACACCGCCGACCACATGGGCGTCACCGACCGCCTCGACCCCTGGCAGAGCATCCGCGCCGGCGCCCAGTATCTGTTACAGATCCGGGATGCCCTGCCGGAGCGTATCCCGGAGCCGGATCGCACCTGGATGGCCCTTGCCGCCTACAACGTGGGGGTGGGGCATTTGGAGGATGCGCGGGTGTTGGCGCAACGCCTGAAGCTCAACCCCGACGCCTGGGCCGATCTCAAGAAGACCCTGCCCCTGCTTGCCCGTTCGACCTATTTCACCACGGTGAAACATGGCTATGCACGGGGCGGTGAGGCGGTGATCCTCACCGAGAACATCCGCACCTATTACGACATCCTGCTCAAATTCCAGCCCGCCTACAAACCGCCTCTTTCTCCCTTCGCTGGAGACCCGGGCAAGGCGCGGCTCAGCCGGCGCTGATGCGTTCCAGGCCCCCCAGATAGGGACGCAGCACGGCGGGCACGGTGATACTGCCATCGGCGTTCTGGTAGTTTTCCATGACCGCCACCAGGGTGCGCCCCACGGCGAGGCCGGAACCATTCAGCGTATGCACCGGTTCCGGCTTGCCCTTGCCACTCCTGAAGCGGGCCTGCATGCGGCGCGCCTGGAAGGCCTCGAAGTTGGAGCAGGATGAAATCTCCCGATAGGTATTCTGCCCCGGCAGCCACACTTCCAAATCGTAGGTCTTCGCCGCAGCAAAGCCCAGGTCCGCCGTGCACAACGCCACCACCCGGTAGGGCAGCTCCAGCTTTTTGAGGATGGCTTCCGCATGGGCCGTGAGTTCCTCCAGGGCCTCATAGGAGTGCTCGGGATGAACGATTTGCACGAGCTCCACCTTGTCGAACTGGTGCTGGCGGATCATGCCGCGCACGTCCTTGCCGTAGGAACCCGCCTCGGAACGGAAACAGGGCGTGTGGGCGACGAACCGCAAAGGCAAATCCTCCGCGGCAAGAATGAGATCGCGCACCATGTTGGTCACCGGCACCTCGGCGGTGGGGATGAGATAGAGCTTCTCGTTTTCCCCTTTGTAGGTGGCGAACAGATCCGCCTCGAACTTGGGCAACTGACCGGTGCCGAACATGCTTTCCCCGTTCACCAGATAGGGAACGTAGGTCTCCGTGTAACCGTGCTCCCGGGTATGCACATCCAGCATGAACTGGGCAAGCGCCCGGTGCAGGGCCGCGAGCCTCCCCTTCATCAGGGTGAAGCGGGAACCCGACAACTTGGCCGCGGTGGCGAAATCGAGAAGACCCAGCGCCTCGCCCAGATCCACGTGGTCCCGGACGGGGAAGGGAAATTCCCGCGGGGTTCCCACCCGCCGCACTTCCACGTTGTCGGCATCGGAGCGGCCCACGGGCACCGAGGCGTGGGGCAGGTTGGGCACGCCGGCAAGGAAGGCCTGCATCTGCGTCTGGATATAGGCAAGCTTCTCTTCCAGGCTGCCGAGCTCGTCGTTGATGCCCGCCACCTCGGCCATGAGCGCGCTGGCGTCCTCGCCGCGGCCCTTGGCAATCCCGATCTGTTTGGAAAGGCTGTTGCGCCTGGCCTGCAGTTCCTGGGTGCGGGTCTGGACGGTCTTGCGTTCCTGCTCCAGGGCTTCGAAACGGGCCACGTCCAGGTTGAAGCCCCGGGTGGCAAGACGCGCCGCCACCGTCGTGAGGTCGCTGCGCAGAAGCTGGATATCGAGCATGATTCAATCCTTTTCGTTGTTTTTCCGTCCGCTACCGGCGCGGCGGTCCAGTTCCCGCAAATGGGCAAGCCGCTCGGCGATTTTCGCCTCTAGGCCCCGCGGCGTGGGGGCGTAAAAACGCACAGGGGGCATCCCTTCCGGGAAATAGTTCTCGCCCGCCGCATAGGCTTCCGGCTCGTCGTGGGCGTAGCGATAGCCGTGCCCGTGGCCCAGCGCCTTCATCAACCGCGTCGGCGCATTGCGCAGATGCAGGGGCACGGGGCGGGAGGCATCCTGGGCGACGAATTCGCGCGCGGCATTATACGCGACGTACACCGCATTGCTCTTGGGCGCGCAGGCGAGATAGACCACCGCCTGCGCCAGCGCCAGCTCCCCCTCGGGTGAACCCAGCCGTTCGTAGCTTTCCACCGCGTCGAGGGCAAGCCGCAGGGCACGGGGATCGGCAAGACCGATGTCCTCGCTGGCCATGCGGATGAGCCGGCGCCCGATGTAGAGGGGATCGGCACCGCCATCCAGCATGCGCACGAACCAGTAGAGGGCGGCGTCCGGGTCGGAGCCGCGCACCGATTTGTGCAGTGCTGAAATCTGGTCGTAGAAGGCATCGCCCCCTTTGTCGAAGCGCCGCCCGGAGCGGCGCAGCGCCTCCTCGGCAAAGGCCCGCGTCACCGAGCCCACCTTGGCGGCCGCAGCGGCCGTCTGGATCTGTTCCAGGAGATTGAGCAGGCGGCGCGCATCGCCATCCGCATAGCCGATGATGAGGGAGCGCGCCGCCGGCTCGAAGACAAGGTCCACGAGCTCACGGCTTGCCGCGCGATCGAAAAGCTCGTTCAGCTCCCCTTCACCAAGGGGGGTCAGCACATACACCGCAACCCGGGAGAGCAGCGCCGCATTCACCTCGAAGGAGGGATTTTCCGTGGTGGCGCCGACGAAGGTGATGAGCCCCTGTTCCACGTAGGGCAGAAAGGCGTCCTGCTGCGCCTTGTTGAAGCGGTGCACCTCATCCACGAAAAGAATGGTCTGGCGGCCCCGCGCGAGATGCGATTGGGCGCTGGCGACTGCTTCGCGGATGTCCCGGACGCCGGAGAAGACCGCCGACAGGGCGATGAACTCCGCATCGAAGGCATCGGCCATGAGGCGCGCCAGGGTGGTCTTGCCCACGCCCGGCGGCCCCCACAGGATCATGGAATGCAGACGCCGTGCCTCGAAGGCCAGGCGCAGCGGCTTGCCGGGGCCCAGGAGATGCGCCTGGCCGATCACCTCGTCCAGGGTCCTGGGGCGCAGCCGCTCGGCCAGGGGCGCGCGGGGGGCGCTGGCGAAAAGATCACTCACCGATGACGTCCACCCCCTTCGGCGGGGTGAAGCGGAAAAGCTGCGGATCGAGGCGCGGATTGCGTTCCAGCCGCTCGAAGCGGATCAGGGTGCGGTTGCCCAGCCCGTCGGTCAGCTCCATCAGCCGCAGGCTGCCGCCGGCAAAGCCCATGCGGATGTGTTCGAAGGTGGTGTCGCGGGATTTCGGCACCGCCTCCAGCCATTCCAGCCCGTCGCGGCTGCCCGCCTCGCGCAGGGTGAAAAACTTCTCGATCTCGTTGTCCCCGGCAAGGAGCGCCGCCGGCGAGCTGCCCAGCGCCTCGCCCAGCGTCTTCACCGTCACCTGCTCGAGGTCCTTGTCGTAAACCCACAGCCTGCTGCCATCGCCAACGATGAGTTGTTCGTAGGGCTTGTCGTAGGTCCAGCGGAAGCGGCCGGGGCGAAGGAACACCATGGTCCCCGAAGCCTGCTGGCGTATCTCCCCGTTTCGGGCCAGCACCGTCTGGGAGAACTGCGCCCGCGCTGACTGCGTCTCCCGCACGAAACTGCGCAGACTCTCGATGGCGCCGGCATCAGCGGCCAGACTGATTCCCGTCAAAACAAGGAAAAGCAGGGTTTTTTTCATCCACGAAACCATTTTCAAAATCGGGGTGCGATGCCGTTTGCTCCCTGAAGGTCAGGGACCTCTGCGATAACCCCTTATCCCTCCCGCTCCGGCACCAGTACATCCCGGTTGCCGTTGGGCTGCATGGGGGAGACGAGGCCGGCGCGCTCCATCTGCTCGATGAGACGCGCTGCGCGGTTATAGCCGATGCGCAGTTGCCGTTGCACGCTGGAGATGGAGGCCCGACGGGATTTGAGCACGATGGCTACCGCCTGGTCGTAGAGGGGATCGGCCTCGCCGTCGGCCCCTTCGCCAGCCGCCTCCTCGCCTTCGGCCGGTGTGCCTTCGAGGATCCCCTCCACGTATTGGGGCGCCCCCAGCTTCTTCAGGTAGTCCACTACCCGGTGCACTTCCTGATCAGAAACGAAGGCACCATGCACCCGCTGCGGATAGCCCGTGCCCGGTGGCAGATAGAGCATGTCACCCTGCCCCAGCAAAGCCTCGGCGCCCTGCTGGTCGAGGATGGTGCGGGAATCCACCCGACTGGAGACCTGAAAAGCGATACGGGTGGGGATGTTGGCCTTGATCAGGCCGGTGATCACGTCCACCGACGGCCGCTGCGTGGCCAGCACCAGATGGATGCCGGCGGCGCGTGCCTTCTGCGCCAGCCGCGCGATGAGTTCCTCCACCTTCTTGCCCACCACCATCATGAGGTCCGCCAGCTCGTCGATCACCACCACGATATAGGGCAGGGTGTCGAGGGGTTCGGGGTTTTCCGGTGTGAGGCTGAAGGGATGGGGAAGCGGCGCGCCGGCTTTCTTCGCCTCCAGGACCTTCTGGTTGTACCCCGCCAGATTGCGCACCCCCAGCGCCGACATCAGGCGGTAGCGGCGATCCATTTCCGCCACACACCAGTTGAGGGCGTTGGCCGCATGCTTCATGTCGGTGACCACTGGCGCCAGGAGATGGGGAATGCCGTCATAGACCGACAGCTCCAGCATCTTGGGATCGACCAGGATCAGGCGCACCTGCGACGGATCGGACTTGTAGAGGAGCGACAGGATCATGGCATTGATGGCCACCGACTTGCCTGAACCCGTAGTGCCGGCGACCAGCACATGGGGCATTTTCCCCAGATCGGCAACGACGGGCTTGCCGGTGATGTCCTTGCCCATGGCGATGGTAAGCGGCGAGCCCATCTCGTTGTACACCTCGGAGCTCAGGATTTCCGCCAGGCGGATGATCTGCCGTTTCGGATTGGGCAGCTCCAGGCCCATGCAGCTTTTGCCCGGAATGGTCTCCACCACGCGGATGCTGGCCACCGAGAGGGCGCGCGCCAGGTCCTTCACCAGATTGGTGATCTGGCTGCCCTTCACCCCCACCGCCGGCTCGATTTCGTAGCGGGTGATGACGGGGCCGGGATAGGCGGCCACCACTTTCACCTCGACGCCAAACTCCAGCAGCTTGCGCTCGATGAGGCGGGAGGTGAATTCCAGGGTTTCCGGCGACAACACCTCCAGATTGCCCTCCGCGGGGTCCAGGAGGTACAGCGGGGGCAGGCCCGAATCCGGCAGGTCCGCGAACAGGGGCACCTGCTTTTCCTTTTCCACCCGCTTCGACTTGGGAATCTCCACCACCGGCGGCTCGATGTGGATGGGCTTGTGCTCGTCGAGGGTCTTTTTCAGCTCCTGCACCACCACCTCCCGCTCGCTTTGCGCCTGCTCCCCGGCCTTGCGGTCCCGCCAGTGCTCGATGCGGGTGGCGATGAAGTCGTAGAGCCACTCCACGGCGAAGCCGATGCGCTCCATGATGGTCAGCCACGAGGCACCGGTGAAGAGACTGAAGCCCACGCCGAACAGGGCCAGCAGGAACAGGGTGGCGCCAGTGAAACCGAAGGCCTGCGCCAGCATGTCGCCGATCACCGCCCCGGCAATGCCCCCGGGCGCATCGGGTAGGGAAAAGGGCACCGCGTAAAGGCGCAGGCGCTCCAGGGCGGAGCTTGCCAGGAGCATGACGAAAAAGCCGGTGCCGATGACGAAGAGGGGGCGCCGTTCAGTGAGCCCCACGCTCTCCAGCCGGCGGTAGCCCCACCAGACGAGGTAGCCGGTGAAGACGATGAACCAGTGGGCGGAGAAGCCGAAGACATGAAGCAAAAGGTCCGCGCTCCAGGCGCCGAAAGCGCCGCCCCAGTTGCGCACGGTGGCACCACTTGCGGCATGGGACCAGCCGGGATCGCCCGGGTGGTAGGTGAAGAGGATCAGGGCCACATAGACGGCAAGGGCGACGCTGGCCAGCCAGCCCGCCTCCCGCAGCATGAAGACAAGCCGCGTCTGCGGCACCGCGGGGGGGCCGGAAAGGGATTTCCTGCGCTCGCTCAGGGACATCGCGGATTCAAGTTTGAAGTGCAATTTTGATTAACGGGTAGGTGGGTCAGAATGTGCGAGCATTTTGCCCCATCAA